>PKYU01000134.1 GCA_003132765.1 Chitinophagaceae bacterium
AAAATGTTTCAATCATAAAAGTAAAATATACTTCAAGCCCCTTTCGGAAATAACCTCCATGCTGCCATAGAAAAACGTTTTTTCCCACCTGCTGGCTTATAGTGCTGGCCCCCCGCAATGATTTACTTTTTTGATTATGTTTCATAGCTTTTTGAATGCTCTTAAAATCAAAACCATTATGATCTGGAAATAATTGATCTTCTCCTGCCATAACAGCAAGTTTTATGTTTGGGCTCATTTCATCCATTGTTACATATTTTCTTTTGAGGCCATGGCCTTCAATAAAGCTGCCAATTTGGGTAATTGTAATAGGCGGGTCTATCCATTTACAAAATAGAATATAGAATAGTGAGAGAAGGAATCCGAATAATGCAATCTTAATAATTCCACAAAATATCCTTACTGGTAATATCTTTTTTTTATTTGCCTGACTACTCAAATAATATCTTTTTATTTAACCCGAATATATTCCAGCGAATATTTTTTACCTATCAATTGTCCTTTACTTTTNNTTTGATTTTAAAAGCAGGTATCCAATTCCGGCCAATAGCGCTGCACCGCCTACCAGGTAAGGGCTGGCATAGTATTGAGTATTAGGTTTTGTGAATATCCATGTTCCTAAACCTACGGTAGTTAATATTATTCCTCCTCCAAACAGCGCTCCACCTGATGCAGACCAGTCAAAATGGTTTTGCTTGTTTTTACCTAAACTTATTATTTCCTTATAATTTATAGCAAAACTATATGAAGTAATGGTATCCAGGATATATACTCCAAGACTTGTTTGTATTTGCCTTATATCATATTGAACAAGAAATAATGAATCATTTTTTATTGTNNGAAAATTTCATCTCCCGGGAAATAAGATTTTAAAGTTCTTTTATATTTTTTTAAGACAAGTAAATCTGAAGGCTGTGCCTGCCCTGATAAAAATATTAAGAGGCTAATGGCCAGAGCGATGATTGCTTTCATGTTCTCACATATTTTTTAACAAAAAATAGAACCCCGGTAAGAAGCACAGTACCAAAAATGAGTAATATTAACCCAGCTATCTTATTAATCAATCTAATATTTTTTACCGTAAGTTTCGATCTTAGTTTACCTGCCAAAGTTACCTTAGCTACATCGGCCGACATATTAATGAGCAAGGTAGTGGCAAAAATGATTATTCTTTCTTTAATTGTATGCGTTATTGCAATAGCTGTTGACGCAGTAAGCCAAAAAGCCATCACTGCAGGATTAAGCGTGTTTAACAAAAATCCCTGTAGAGCAATATGCGCATGATCACTGGCTTTCAGAGGTGGTACTGAAATGTCTTCAGGATGAAGGGGTACTTTTTTAAAAAATAAATAATAAACACCCATAACTAAAAGAAAAATACTGCCTGCTATACCTATCGGTTTTTCAAAATCAAGAAGATGGGTTACCAACTCAGAAAAAACATTACTTAGAAGAATCAATATAAAATCACTGACCCACACGCCAATTACAAAGCTAAAGCCTCCTTCCTTGCCATTGTTAATGCTTTGTTTGATTATTGTAAAAATAACCGGTCCAACGGAAATTACCAGTAAAAGGCCCATTGCGAGGCCCTTGAGCATTGCTTCAATAACATCTACCATTTACAGGCGAAGTGTTTATATTATTAATTATTAANNAGAAGGAAGTAAAAATAACCTTTATCAAAAAAAATTACGAAAAATTATTGCTGATTAAATGCAAATATCAGACTTTTTCTTCTCTTAGGAATTTGAGCCAGTCATCCAAGATTTTACCTTTTAGAACCCTCGGAAATTTATGCTGACCACCTACTTTACCCTTTGCTTTCATAAAATTCATAAAAGTCTTTTCACTCAGGACGTCTACCATAACTTCTTTAAGGGCATGTCTTCTTTCCACCTCATAATCATCATTGAGTTCTTTGAGTTTTTCATCAATCATGATTTTTAATTTTTCTGAATTCACCTGGTCATCTGTTGCAATAAACCAGTGGTGTGCAAAAAAATTGCCGTGAGGTACTCCGGCAACAGTAAATTCACCAATTGGAATATTAAGTTCTTCACTTACAAGTTCAATGACTTTGTTCATATTATCAACACTGAGGTGCTCTCCTACCAGACTCAAAAAATGTTTAGTACGCCCTGTTATAATGATTTCACATTTCTCAATATCTACAAATTTTATAGTATCCCCAATAAGGTACCGCCATGTTCCTGCATTTGTACTTATTAATATTGCATAATTCTTGTCTTCCTCCACTTCATGAATCATCAGTGTTTCCGGATTTTCAACGATATTACCCTCGCTGTCAAAATTCTTGTCATCAAATAGAACAAATTCAAAAAAGATATTATTGTTAATGGCCAATCGCATTCCCTTGGCGTCCTGACGATTTTGATAAGCCAAAAATCCTTCACTTGCAAGGTAGGTTTCTATATAAGTAATTGGCTTGCCCAATAATCTATTGAAACCCTTTTTATAAGGCTCCAGTGCCACACCGCCATGAACGTAAAAGGCAAGATTTGGCCATATTTCATGAATATTTTTCAGGTTGTAGCGTTCGATAACCTTCTCCATACAAAGTTGTACCCATGCCGGAACACCTACCAGAAAGGCAATATCCCACTGCGGCGCTTTTTCAACAATTTCATCCAGTTTTTTTGACCAGTCTGTATTCTTTGCAATCTTTCTTCCCGGCTTGTACATTCCCTGAAACCAGAAAGGAATATTTTTCGCCTGTATTCCACTAAGATCACCTGCATAATATGTTGCTGATTTTTGCAAATGAGTGCTACCACCCAACATCAACCATCCTTTTCCAACAGAAGCTTTGGGTACATTTGTATATGAAGCCAGGCTAATAAGCTGCCGGATACTGGTAATGGTATTGGCCCTGATAAGTTCTTTAGTAATTGGGATGTATTTACTGGAGGCGTCGCTTGTTCCGCTGCTTAAGGCGAAAAACTTAATAACTCCCGGCCAGCATACGTCAGGCTTGCCATCAAGGGCTTTGTACCACCATTCGTGAAAAATTTTGCTGTAATCATAAGTGGGCACTACCTGCTGAAATGATTTGCCCGGATGCCTGCTTAAAAGAATTTCATCAAAAAGGTATTTTTGGCCAAATTCTGTAAAGCGTGATTTTCTCAACAATTTTACTAAAACTTTCAATTGCTGCCTCCTTGGGGAGCTAATTGGAATATTTAATGCTCTGGAAAGTGATTTTGGTAATTTAACGTCTATTAATGCCATTCAGCTTGAAAGTTGAAACTTGTAACAAATTTAGTAAATACTATATGCAGTTAGAACATAAATTTATTAGGCGGTAGCCTGTATTGTGATGATTATGGTTGAAAATGGTCAATAACCACCTGATAAGTTTTTGCTACCATTTGCTAAATGGCTACCATTTATTTGAAATAAATTACCAAACTTAGCTGTTTCAATAAATTCATATAAGGAAAGTAACGGTTGGTTATTTTTTATACAGCCTAATAATATTAATGAAATTTCATTTAAAATAAGTGTGTGTAGTTTTTAATCAGGAGGCTCCTGGCTATTTATTTGCCGGGAGTTTTTTTATGCAACATCATCTATAGAAATTTCTCCAAATCTCAGATATGATCCGGATTTAATCATGATATTTAATAATTTTAAGTTGGTAAAAAAATTACACTAATTTTATCTGAATTTCGGTTAGCCTATCTTTACATCAGGTTGCCGGTTTTTCCGGATATTGCTATTAAACAACAAATAAAATTATTTTTCTTACATGTACAATCACATCTGGAAAAAATATCTTCCTATTATCAGAATTTTAATGAAGAAATCCTCATCAGAAATCCAGGTTCTGGATCTTAACAGGGTTGATTTTGAAAGAGCAGGTACCGGCTGAAAAGCGGGGTATAAATTTACTATTGAATTTTCCGGGGGAAAGGTTGGAAATGTGATTAGCGGATCCACTCTGGCAATGCATTTGGCATCTGTTATTTTGGAAGATGATTTAGCTAAACAGATTATTAATGAAAATAATTTTGAAATTAGCCTTAACACCAAATTCCAACTGACTATTAAAAATGCAAATACAGAGCAGCAGGAAGTTACAAAATCGCCCTCAAGAAAAAAAAGCAAAGAAAAAACGGGGGAAAGCTAATAGTGGCGAGTTAGGAGATCTTATGTTACCGATTTAGTACCTTCTCTATCTTAATTACTAATTCCCGTCAATAATATATAATTCCAGGAAATTATTTCGAAAGTCGATATTTATAAATTTGTGGCCGAAAAAGTATCTCCCTGGCGAAGATCTCCTGTATCATAACCTTTCTTGAACCAATACATTCTCTGGGCTGATGTGCCGTGTGTAAATGCATCTGGTGTAATAGTGCCAGTGGCTTCTCTTTGAAGACGATCATCTCCAATCGCATTAGCTGCACTCAGGGCCTCAGCAATATCATTTGGGTCAATAACATTTTTCATTTGCTGGTCGTAATGCGCCCAAACACCCGCATAAAAATCAGCTTGTAATTCCAGCCGAACGGAGTATTTATTGTATTCAGTTTCACTTACCTGCTGTTGAATATTTTGCATTTTTTGAGTGGTACCAAGCAGGTATTGAATATGGTGACCAACTTCATGTGCAACTACATAGGCCATTGCAAAATCTCCTGATGCGCCAAACCGTCGGTTCAATTCCTGGGCAAAGGACAGGTCTATGTATACATCATGGTCTGCAGGGCAATAAAATGGGCCTGTTGAAGAACTTGCACTTCCACAGGCAGAGGTTGTAGCATCACGAAAAAGAACCAGGGTAGGTTTGGTATAAGTTCTTCCCATAACTCCAAAAATTTTAGTCCATACATCCTCAGTATCTGCTAAAACAACTCTGACAAATTGGGCTTCCTTGTCATCAGCTGCTTTTTGTTCTGCAGTCATTTCCTGCTGTTGTGGATGCTGTTGCTGCAGATCCTGCTGTAATTGGTTCACATCCCCGCCACCGAGGAAAAACTTTGCCAATATAAAAATAAGACCAATAACTCCACCCCCTATCGCTACATGGCCGCCGGTAATACCCCTGCGGTCATCTACATTATCGCTCTCTCTCCTTCCCTGCCATTGCATAATTGTAAAATTTAATTGTAAAAAATATTCAGTTTATTATTAAAAATATTCAAAATACTTAATTCAATATTTGTGCAGCAAATACTTTTCAAAATTATCATGAAATTAAGATTTTGAAATATCTCCAAATTATAATAAAAAATGATTTTCCTGGTATTTTCATAAAAAATCGTGAAATTTTTTGATAACTCCATGATACCTCCAATTTTTATTTTGAAAGAACGAGTACCTATTGATCTGTAGGTTTATAGTCACCGTTTCTTCAGTACTTGCTAACTTATTTGTCAAAATATACTAAAAAAATTAGTGTTAATAATTTAAAAATCTCTATATTTGCCTAACAAATATCTTTACAGAGATACAAAAATTCAAAATAAAATTTATGGCTAGCACAGAAAAAAATCCTGAAAAAAATATCGAGAAATTAAAAGCGCTCCGGCTTACTATTGATAAAATTGATAAAGATTTTGGAAAAGGAAGTGTAATGATGATGAACGAGCGTTCGCAAGAGCCTCAGGCGGTAATTTCAACAGGTTCCATTGGATTGGATGTTGCATTAGGAATTGGCGGATTACCTAAAGGGAGAGTAGTTGAAATATATGGCCCTGAATCGTCCGGAAAAACTACATTAGCCATTCATGTAATTGCCGAGGCTCAAAAAAAAGGCGGAATGTGCGCCATTATTGATGCCGAACACGCTTTTGACAGCGCTTATGCTAAAAGGCTTGGAGTTGATGTTGATAATCTGCTAATCAGTCAGCCTGATTATGGAGAGCAGGGATTGGAAATCGCAGACAGGCTGATACTTTCAGGTGCACTAGATGTAGTGGTAATAGATTCAGTTGCTGCTCTTGTGCCAAAGAGTGAACTGGAAGGTGAGATGGGTGATAGTAAAATGGGCATGCAGGCAAGGCTGATGAGCCAGGCACTGAGAAAGCTAACGGCTACTATAAGTAAAACAAACTGCTGCTGCATATTTATTAACCAGTTGAGAGAAAAAATTGGTGTTATGTTTGGAAATCCCGAAACTACGACGGGCGGGAATGCATTGAAATTTTATGCATCTGTCAGGCTTGATATTCGCCGTATGGCACAAATCAAAGATGGTGATGAATCTATTGGAAACCACGTAAAAGTAAAAGTGGTTAAAAATAAAGTAGCTCCTCCTTTCCGCGTGGCAGAATTTGATATTATTTTTGGTACAGGCATTTCAAAAACCGGGGAAATAATTGATATGGGTGTTGAAATGGGTGTAATTCAAAAAAGCGGAAGCTGGTTTAGCTACGATACAACAAAGCTTGGCCAGGGACGCGATTCTGTAAAGCAGCTTTTGGTAGTTAATCCCGAACTTGCCAATGAGCTTGAAGGAAAAGTAAGGGCAAAAATTGCAGAAATGAGCGCAGTATAAATTAGAATTAACTTCTTTATGAAAGCCATCTTTTTTGAAGATGGCTTTTTGCATTTATGACTTTTGAAGAAAATATTTAATTTGAATTTATGCTGCAGGCAACCTTTCTTTTGCAAAAGGCATTTATACATTTATAAATCATTCTAACAATGTAGATTTTTACATGGATACATCAGATCTGATTAAGGAGGCTAAACAGGGAAGTGCAGCTGCACAAAAATGCCTGTTTGATCAGTGGGCTGAAAAAATGCTGATGATATGCAGGCGGTATGTAAAGAATGAGGAAGATGCAGAGGAATTATTTCTAGATGGATTTTATAAGTTCTTTAAAAAAATAAGCGGATTTAATTACCAGGGAGATGCAGCTTTATACANNTTGCGTAAGAAAAATGTATTCAGTATTGTTACAGAAGCTACAGTTGAAGAAATTTCATTGCAAGAGGACGCTCTTGATAAATTATCAGCAGGTGAAATTTTTAATTTAATTGTTCAGCTACCTGTTGGTTACCGAACGGTTTTTAACCTGCACATAGTGGAAGGGATGCCGCACCATGAGATTGCAGAAAAGTTGGGAATTGCGGAAGGAACATCCAAATCTCAATTAAGTAAAGCAAAGATTTTATTACAAAAAATGTTATTACAAATAGATGGAGAATATGATAAGCGAAGAACACAATAAGGAGTTTCATTGGAAAATTAAATTGGAGNNTGAGACAATGTGCCAGGCGAATCCTTTAGCAAAGAAGCTTCGTGGAATAAGCTTCATGGTAGGTTGCGGGGAAATGCCGGTAAGAAAAAAGTTGTTTGGTATTGGGCTGCTGCTTCAGTATTATTTTTTATAATTATTATGCCTTTATTAATACCCCGTACTTTCAAAACACAAGTTGTAAATACTAAAAAACTTGCAATAAATCCTAATGAAATTATTTTAAAACCAGCAAAGGATGATATAAATCTTATAGTAAAAAATCATAATAATCATTCATCCACAAAAGAAAAAGATAAAGCGCTGGTGAATAAAACATATCAAAAAAATCGTGTCGCTATAGTAAATGGGGTAGTGAAGGAAATTGATCTCAGCAAAAAGAATGATAATGATTTAGCAATTCAAACAACAGTCAATTCTTTGCAGCCAATTGATACATTTTCAAATATTGCGATACATCTTCCTCAAAAGAAGAAATTACCAGTTGTTCATATTAACGAATTGGGTGATCCTATTTCAGCAGAACCGGCAATGGCAAGGAATTCAGAAAGACATTCTTTTCAAATGCAGTTTGGCAACCAGGAAGTGTTTATTAATCCTTCGGTTGCATCCGGGACATCCGGAAAAATAACTTTTAAAACAAGTACAACTCCAAACTAAAATAAAATGAAAAAAGTAATTATTGTTTCGATGCTTTTTATAAGCATCCTTCCAGATCTTTTTGCTCAATCAAAAAGTAAAACAGACAATGCTTTTGAAATTCCTTCCAACATAATTATGAACAGGCGATTTTATATTGACCTTGGAAAAGGAAATAAACTGCAAATAGAACTTACAGATATAACAGATCTTCAGCGTATATCAAATATCGATTCTCTGCTTAAAGTATTTGTGAACGATATTACCCCGCTTAAAGATTCGCTGTTGGATCCCTTTACTTCAAAGCGGATTGATTACGTAACCGATGCCAAAGGCAGAAAAAAAGTAAGGCTTCAACAATTTCAACCCAAAGGTGATAATTACCTTTTAAACAACGGAGAACTTTCCTCACTGAAAATAAGCCAGGATACCATCAATATTATTGGAATTATTTCAAACCCTCCCAAGCCTTTACAAAAAATAAGCCTTATCCATCCGAGGTATTATCACCTGTTATTTTATCTTAATAATTTAGGAGAATTAGCGGGATATATGGGCGGTATCTTAACTGAGAAGATTGCAGCAGTTCAAAATAATGTAAATACAAAGTGGCCCTTAATTTTGGGTAGTGGCTCTCACTATCTTCAAAAGGACAAAACTATTTCCGCAGATCAGCCGAAGGGATTTACCTCTGGGGGAAATGGAGATTATTTGGAAGGCTTTGCAACCGTTAATGTTCAGAATTATAAGAATTATTTCGTTCCTTCTTTAAGCATAGGCGCCAAGCTTGTTTTAGCCAATCGAGAAAGGACATACAAATGGGAACCCGGATTATTTTGGGAACCGCATTTCTTATTTGCAAAAGATAGCAGCGGTANNCCGAAACGATTTTCTAACATTTACCTATGGGCAGGGCGGTACAACCGACTACGATCCGAGGAAAGATTTTTCTTTCAGCACTGTATTTTCTTTAGGATATCTTATAAACAGAAATGGAGACTTCTTTGAGAAAAATACTTTTAGGTTTGGCGCCGGCAAGTTGAAATTATTAAAAACCACCATTGAACCTTCTATTTATTTTAATAATTTCTTTAAAGGAGTAACTCCAGGGATAAGAATTACTCAGGGGTTTTAGGTTAAAAATAAGAAAGATTTCAAAGTAGTTTTGCTAACCTTAATGAAACTCTTATGCAGATTTACTCGCATGGTAAAAGCAGCTTTGGATAATAAAATAAAAACATAGATGAACAATTTCAAATTCATTTCGTCTTTCATTATTTTTGCAGCAAGCTGATTCCATTCCTAAAAAACTTGATGAATACCTGGTTTCAGCACATAAGTTTTACAAGTTCAATGGTTCTGTTCTAATTGCAGAAAAAGGGAAGATTTTATTGCAAAAAAGTTATGGGTATAATAATTTTGCAACTAAGTCACTCAATAATTCCAATTCAATTTTCAGATCGGTTCTGTGACCAAACAATTCACTTCAACTGTTATTTTAAAATTACAGGAAGAAGGGAAACTTTCTATACAGGATAAACTTAACAAATATTTTCCTGAATTCAAGTATGCAAATAAGATAACACTTGAAAATTTATTGACACATACATCAGGCATTTATAATTATACAAATGATATTGATGACAATGATTCTGCGATCGTTTGTAATCCAGTTAACAAACAATTGGCATTGGATATAATGTTTAAACATTCACTTGATTTTAAACCGGGAACCCAATTCGCATATGATAATTCAGGTTATTATTTACTTGGATTAATTATTGAAAAGGTAACTGGAAAATCTTATGAAGAAAACATAAGGGATATAATTTTTACTCCTTTGCAAATGACACATTCACTATTTGATTTCAAGGATTCAAAAGATACAAACATAACAATTGGTTATAAAATATTAAATGATTCGGAACAGTTAATAGCGCAGCGATGGGATTCAACAGTTACATATTCGGCAGGAGGTATTTTCAGCACAACGGGCGATATGTATAAATGGATGAAAGCTTTTGCAAACAAAGAGATACTTTCAGCAGATTCGTGGAAAGCCGCATTATCACCGCATTTGGAGCATTATGGCTATGGGTGGTTTATAGATTCACTGTTTGGAAAAAAATCAATTTCACATGGTGGCGGACTGCCAGGTTTTATGGCCGACGTTACTTTTTATCCTGATGAAGATGCGATAATTATTTTATTAAATAATGAAGGGTATTTTGGTGAAGGATTAACAGATATCAATGCAAATCTTTCAGCAATTCTTTTTCATAAACCCTATGAGTTGATGCATAATCGTCCCGAAATAAAATTGGCTGATTCTGTCTTGAAAAGATATGTTGGCGAATATGCGTTTGATAAAAAGCATCATGCGTTTATTACTTTAGAAAATAATACTTTACAAATAGAAGCCCCAGCGGGCAATCTTCCTAAATCTCCTTTGTTCCCACAAGATGAAACAAACTTTTATCTGAAAATTATTAATGCAAGAATTGAGTTTTCAAAAGATGCAGAAGGGAATATTACTTCGCTGATTTCGCATTATAATGGCAAGGATGAGGTAGGTAAAAAGCTGAAATAAAGTTAATGCAACCTTCCATTATTTGATTGGAAGAGAATCAAATGACTGTGAATAGGATGAAAGAATAACAAGATGCTTCTGGCGTATATATGAAACAGCAGTTATTTCAACTTTAATGATGCCACGCATTCAATATGATGTGTATGTGGAAACATATCAACCGGCTGTAATTTTTCAACGGAATATTTTTCACTCAAAAATTGAAGATCCCGGGCCTGTGTCGCAACATTGCAACTTACATAAATTAATTTTTCAGGGGAGATTTCAATTATTTTTTGAATAAGTTTTGCATGCAGGCCAGCCCGTGGCGGATCAACAATTATAATATCAGGGTGGCCATGAAGATTAAAAAAAGTTTCATTACATATTTCAATTACATCACCACAAAAAAATGAGGCATGTTCAATTTTGTTTAGAGCAACATTTTCCTTTGCATCCTTTATCGCGTCTTCAACAACATCTACACCAATTATCTTTTTTGAATTTTTACTTAAATAAATTCCTATGCTACCGGTTCCACAATATAAATCATACACATTCTCATTTCCCTTCAAAGCAGCAAAATCTTTTACAACCGAATAAAGTTTTTCTGCCTGTTTCGTATTGGTTTGAAAGAAAGATTTAGGAGATATTATAAAGCTAAAATCCACCAACTTTTCAATAATGTATCCCCTTCCCGATACAATGTTAGTTTCAATATCATAAATCGTATCATTCCATTTTGAATTTATGGTATACAATAATGTAGTAATAGAAGGAACTTTTTCTAATAAATGAGTGCAGATTTTTTCTCTTTCTTTTTTAGCATCATATCCAAAAACAAGGTTAGCCATAAGCTCTCCTGTTGTTGATTTTCTAATGATAACATTTCTAAGCCAGCCTTTATGTTCCTTTATATCATAATAGCTGTAGTTATTTGATAAAGAAAAAGCCCGTAAAGTATTTCTTATCACATTGTTTACGTCATCCATCAGCCAGCACTCATTGATATCAATGATCTTATCATACAGCCGTGGAACATGATAACCCAAGGCGCCACCAGGCCATGCATCATCAGCAAGATCAACTAATTGTCCGGGAGTCAGAAATTTTTTGTTGCTGAAAGTAAACTCAAGTTTATTCCTATAGTGAGTGGTATTTTCTGAACCCAAAATTGGTAACACATTAAAATCAGCAAGTTTTCCAATTCTTTTGAAGGCATCAATAACTTCTTGCTGTTTGTATTCAAGTTGTTTTTGATAGGGAAGCATTTGCCATTTGCATCCACCGCATGTGCCAAAATGGATACAAAAAGGATCAACCCTTTCTTTGCTCAATTCTATTATTGAAATGGCTTTGCCTTCAGCCCAATCTTTTTTATTGCGTGTTACAAGCACATCCACTACATCACCCGGCACAGCGCCTTCAATAAAAATTACTTTTCCATCAATTCGGCCAAGAGCCTTGCCTTCAGCGGCATAAGCGGTAACGGCAACATTTTTAAGTAAAATCTTTTTTCTTTTCATTCTTATTAAAGAAAGTAAAAATACTATAGGAATATGACGTTAATTCAATTTGCACTAAAATGTTAAGTATTTTGCATCACTATTGGTTAATAATTTATTTAAATATTTTTGCTCCTATCCGAAAATCAATGAAACTATTTTTTAGCGTTGCCATTTNNATAAAGTTATGTTGCAGACTCCCAGCTACAATAATGGTTTAGCCTACCTGACTTATTATTACGGGAGAAATATTAATATAGAAGATTCGGCGATTATTGGTAAAAAGGGGATAGCTGTTTTTCAAAAAAACGAAAAACTTTTGCCTGGTGTTTATTCTATTGTTTTTCCGGGAAAAAATAAAATGGTTGATTTTTTAGTGGATTCTGAACAGGAGATAAACATCAAAGCGGACACCTCGAATCTAATAAGTGAAACCATCGTAACCGGATCGAAGGAAAACAATCTTTTCCAACAATACCAGAAATTTGTAGCTGAAAAAGGCAGTCTTCTTCAAAATGAAATGGCGGCTTTCAAAAATTCAAAAACGAAGGGAGATAGCCTTTTGCATGAAAAAAAATACAATGAACTGAATAAGGAATTAAACGATTATCGCGAGGACATTATCAAAAAATATCCCGAATCAATGTTGGCTGATGTGTTCAACGGCATGAAGGAGCCAAAAGTTCTGATGCAGAAGCCAGTATCAGGAGAAGACACATTAAATAACTATCGTTATTATAAGCAACATTATTGGGATGGCATTACATTTATGGATGACCGTATCATCAGGACGCCCTTCTTTTTACCTAAGCTTGAAAGATATTTCAGGGAAGTTCTTTCCCCAGCTCCGGATTCCATAATCGCGGAATCAGACTATTTATTGCTAAGAGCACGGACAGCTCCGGAAATGTATAAGTTCTTACTCAACTGGTTCACTGATGAATATATTTACCCTAAGTACATGGGACAGGATGCGGTTTTTGTACATCTTTTTGAGAAATATCATTCCAAAGGAATCTCATCCTGGTTAAATGAAAAACAGTTGACTACTATTTCAAACCGTGCATACATGCTAATGTCCAACCTTATTGGAGAGCAGGCTGCTAACCTGGAAATGGTCGATTCATCTGGCGTTTCCATTCCGCTTTACAGTGTGAATGCCCCTTATACTATCGTATNNCATTGCCGGGAAGAATTACCCCACCTTGATTCTATATACCGGGCAACCTGGAAAAAAGAAGGGGTGAAAATCTATGGAGTTCTTTCGGAAACGAAAGAGCAAACAAAGTGGAAAGAATATATGAATAAAAACAATCTTAAAGATTGGATAAACGTTTACCAATCCGATAAACAAAAGAAAAAGGATGATGATTTAAAAAAGCCTTCTTACAAACAATTGTATGATGTAACCCAAACACCAACGCTATATTTACTGGATAAGGATAAGCGAATTATCGCGAAGAAATTAACCTGGCAACAACTGGATGATGTACTACAAATGAAGATCAGTCATAAAGCTTCTTCTGATGCTAATATNNGGTTGAAGGAGAAAAAGTGATAAACCTCACAAAAAACGGAGATTTATTTTTAGTGAAGACGGATAGTGACAAAGAATTTGTTTCCAAAACAATTTTCTATGAAAAAAATATTTTTGTTATTTGGCTTTTCATTATTTTTTACATTCAGCTTCGGCCAAACGCTTTTTACTTATGGCAATCACGCTGTAAGCAAAGAAGAGTTCCTGCGGGCATATAATAAAAATAAGAATGTAGAAAATAATAATGATCAGGCAAAGAGGGACTATCTAAATCTATATACTATATTTAAATTGAAANNTCCTTAAAGTCAGATCTTAAAAATTTTCGTACACAAATAGAGGATAATTATTTAAAAGACAACAAGGAAGTGGATACCTTGGTATATCAGGCTTTTGTTCGTAGTCAAAAAGATATTCATGTCCAGCATTTCTATGTATCGATTAATGATAAGATGTCCCCTGAAGATACAATGAAGCTTTACCATGCGGTCAATGAAACCTATGACGCGCTAAAAAAGGGCGGTACTGATTACACGGATATACTTTCAGAAATCAAAGAAAAGATGGCTCCGGTAAGGGGAAATGACCTTGGATGGATTACTGCATTTACCTTGCCTTATGAATTTGAAAATATTGTATACAGCCTGAAACCAGGACTGGTTAGCAAGCCTTTTCGGTCCAAAAAAGGCTGGCATATTTTTAAAAATGAGGAGGAGAGACCTGCTGTTGGAACTATAAAAGCAGCCCAGATATTATTTGCTGTGCCTGCCGGAAATATGACCATGAGAGATCATTCCAAACAATTGGCCGACTCTGTTTACAAAGCATTAAAATCGGGAGCTGACTTTGGCGAACTGGCAAAAAAATATAGTAACGATCGCGGAACTTATATGAATGGGGGAATAATGCCGGAATTCGGTGTGGCCAAATTTGATGGGGCATTTGAAACGGTTGCATTTTCTTTGAAAAATGATAGTGATATATCTCTCCCCTTCCAGACGGAATTCGGATATCACATCATCAAACGGCTTTCGAGATCCCCTGTTCCCGCAAATAAAGATAGCACAGCTTTCATGTATAAACTAAAGCAGGAAGTTCTTAATGACAGTCGAATTAAGTTAGCAAAGGATCTATTTCTAAAGCAGGTGCTGGTAAAAACCGGGTATAGAAAAAATAATACGATAAAGGAAAACTTGTTGTGGAAGATTACTGATTCATTTACTATTTCTAACAAGAAAATATCAGCCGGTATTTTAAATGAGAATACAGTTTTATTTTCATTTAACAATGCAAAAGTAAAGGTTGGAGATTGGCTCAATTATATAAAAACCGTAAACAGACAAAATGGAGCCAAAACCGAGCAATCATATCCTGAGCTTTTAAATAAATATGTTTCCCTTGCTGCTATTGAAAATTATAAAAAAAGGTTGGAGGATTTTAATCCTGATTTCAAATATCAAATTCAGGAATTTGAGGATGGCAATATGTTATTTGAAGTGATGCAAAGAGAAGTGTGGTCAAAAGCTTCTGCAGATAGTGTGGGGCTAAGAAACTATTATAAAGATCATATGATCAAATACACCTGGGGTGCCAGCGCTGATGCCGTTTTGTTCTCATGTGCTAAGGAAACTGTAGCAAAAAAAGCTATTGAAGAAATTAATAAAACCGGGGCATGGAAGAAATTAATGAATGGAAACGATGAAATACAAGCAGATTCCTCAAGGGTCGAATTGAGCCAGATCCCCGTAAATTCAGCAACAAATATTGTTCCCGGATTAATCACAGACCCGGTTATAAACAGTGGAGATGGAACTGCTGTCTTTGCTTATATCCTAAAAATTTACCCTGCCGGGCAGCAACGAAGCTTTGCGGATGCAAGAGGTCTTGTTATCAATGATTATCAAAACTATCTGGAAAAGAAATGGATAGAGGAACTTAAGAGAAAATACCCAATCAGAATCAATGAAAAAGTATTTCAATCGATTTTATAATACACTTTCAATTGATTTTTGAATGCGGATGAACCATCATTAAATTGAGGTAAACGATAAGTCGTAATCAATAAACTCAAGGCATGAAAGGCTTCCATAAACGAAGACAATAATAGGGCATCAAATTTTAGATTATTTTTTTATTATCACCCTGGAGAAAAATCAAATTAATTCTTTAACAGCATTTGCAATTACGTGTGGTTTTCCCAGCGTATAATAATGAAGCACAGGCACCCCTGCCTTTTTTAGTTCCCTCGATTGATTAAGTAGCCACTCCGTTCCGACTATTTCTACGTCCGCATCTGTTTTACATTTAATGATCTCATTGCTAAGATCTGTCGGGATAACTACA
Source organism: Chitinophagaceae bacterium (assembly GCA_003132765.1). Taxonomy (GTDB): domain Bacteria; phylum Bacteroidota; class Bacteroidia; order Chitinophagales; family Chitinophagaceae; genus Ginsengibacter. Next base: position 15,826 of record PKYU01000134.1, read on the forward strand.
TGAAATGTGCGGGGTAGTACGGAGAGCTGTTTTTTGGAGGTTATTGGTTTCATCCCCGGAATGATAGGAATAAGAATACCCAAATCCCTGCATTTCTTTACGAATTCAAAATATTTTTTGTTATCAAAAAACATCTGGGTAGTTATATAATCTGCGCCTGCATCAACTTTTAATTTCAGGTATCGCAAATCACTCTCCATATTTGGCGCTTCAAAATGTTTTTCCGGATAGCCCGCAACGCCAATACAAAATTTTGTTTTATATCCGTCCCTTATATCCTCCTCAAGATAAATTCCATTATTAAGATTAACGGCTTGTTTTAGAAGATCCAAAGCATAGGCATGGCCATGTTTTTCCGGTTCAAATACCATTTCATTTTTGGCAGCATCACCACGTAATACCAATACGTTATCTATTCCAAGGAATGCAAGATCAATTAATGCATTTTCAGTTTCCTGAACATTAAAGCCTCCACAGATTAAGTGAGGCACTGCATCAATTTTATAATGGTTCATTATAGCAGCACAAATTCCCACTGTACCCGGCCTCTTTCTCACCTCTACCTTTTCAAAAGTACCATCCGCTTTCTTTTTGAATACATGTTCACTTCGATGATAAGTTACATTAATGAATGCCGGATTAAATTCCATTAACGGGTCAAGATGATTAAATATTGATTCGATAGTTTTACCCTTCAGTGGAGGCAGTATTTCAAAAGAAACTATTAGATCCTTTGCTTGTTTAATATGATCGGTAACTTTCATTTTATTAAAATAGGTGCAAAAATAAGTTGTAAAGCAATAACATCAACGAATTGGTAAAGTTCATATTGCATTCACTTTTGGCAAATCTTCAAGTGAATACAATCAATTATTGGTTTACTGCTATAACTGGCTTAACTACCTATAAATACATGTTTGCAAAGATTTAATAATCATTCGCCTATTTTTGTTCAAATAATTTTCTATTGAACCAGACCATATATGCCAAGAACCTGACTAAAATTTATGGAAAACGAACCGTTACCAATAAAGTTTCCTTTCAGGTTGGACAGGGTGAAATTGTTGGGCTGCTTGGGCCAAACGGCGCGGGAAAGACAACTTCATTTTACCAGGTAGTTGGATTGGTAAAGCCTGATGAAGGTGATGTATTTTTAAATGAAATAAACATAACCAAATTGCCCATGTATAAAAGGGCAAAAATGGGTCTTGGGTATTTACCCCAGGAAGCAAGTGTTTTTAGGAAATTAAGCGTGGAAGATAATATTGCCGCAGTTCTCGAAATGACAAAACTTCCTAAAGCGGAGCAAAAGGAAAAACTAGAAACTTTAATTCTTGAATTTAACCTGAACCATGTACGCAAAAGCAATGGCGATGTATTGAGCGGGGGTGAGCGTAGACGAACGGAGATAGCTCGTGCCCTTGCCGTGGATCCAAAATTTATCTTATTAGACGAACCTTTTGCCGGCATTGATCCTATAGCTGTTGAAGACATTCAGACGATAGTTACCAGGCTTAAGTATAAGAATATAGGTATACTTATTACAGATCATAATGTCAACGAGACGCTTTCAATTTGCGACAGAGCCTACCTGCTTATTGAAGGCAAAATATACAAACAGGGTACAGCAGAAGAGTTGGCAAAGGACGAACAGGTCCGCCGGCTTTATTTAGGACGAAATTTTGAACTCAAAAGAAAAGATTACTTGAAATCGGATGCTTTGAAATAATTTGTATATTGTATAATACTTGGAATTGTTTATGAGGTTATAATAGGTGATATAAATAACATTTGTAAACTAATTGAGAAACCTTCCTTTCCTTTACCCTATCTATAAAGACGATATTAATGAAACTGCTGAGTCCTGCCATATCAATTTTAGCAAGGCTGCGCCTCTGGCGGGTCCAAAACTGGATTAACTATCCGGTAACGGCCCAGCGTAATGTTCTCCAGGATTTGGTTACCCAGGCCCAATCCACTGAGTTCGGCCGTAAATACTCATTTTCAAAATTGTTTACAGTAAAGGACTTTAAGAAAATGGTCCCTATTCATGAATACGATGATATAAAACCCTACATATTGAGAATGATGAACGGGGAAGACAATGTTCTATGGAATACGCCTATAAATTGGTTTGCCAAAAGCAGCGGAACAACTTCTGACAAAAGTAAATTCATTCCCATCAGCGATGAATCTCTTAAGGAAAATCATTTTAAAGGTTCGAAAGATGTACTGACTAATTATTATGAAAATTTTCCTGATAGCGATCTGCTTACAGGGAAGAGCCTTGTGGTTGGGGGAAGTCACCAGGTAAATGCCATAAATGATGAAATTCAATATGGCGACCTTAGTGCAGTGTTAATGCAAAACACACCATTTTGGGGGCATTGGATACGAACCCCTGAATTAAGAATAGCATTAATAGATGAATGGGAAAGTAAAATAGAAAAGCTTGCCCAAAACACTATTAATGAAAACGTAACTTCACTCGCAGGCGTGCCTACATGGACTATTGTATTAATAAAACGAATTCTTGAATTATCGGGGAAAAAGAATATGAAAGAAGTTTGGCCTAATCTTGAATTATATATCCATGGAGGCGTATCATTTACTCCCTATAGTGAACAGATGCAAAAATTAGTTGGTGCACCTATAAATTATCTCGAAATGTATAATGCCAGCGAAGGATTTTTTGCCGCGCAAAACATGCCTGATGACAATGGGATGTTATTATTTGCGGATCATGGAATATTTTATGAATTTATGCCCGTTGAGGAATATGGTAGACCTAATTCAATTACTTATGGTCTGGACAGGGTAGAATTAAATAAGAATTATGCAATTATAATTAGTACAAATGGAGGGCTTTGGCGGTATCTTTTAGGTGATACAATCCAGTTCACTTCAATTCGACCTTTTAAAATAAAAGTTACCGGTCGGTTGAAACACTATATGAATGCTTTTGGTGAAGAAGTGATAGTAGATAATTCTGATAAAGCTATTTCTACAGCTGCGGCCAAAACGAACGCTGTTGTTAGTGACTATACAGCGGCGCCTGTTTTCTTTAGTGAGAATGAAAATGGCGCTCATGAGTGGCTGATAGAGTTCGATAAAGTACCTGAAAATATTGATGAATTTACCGAAGCTTTGGATTCGGCTTTAAAATCAGTAAATAGCGATTATGAAGCCAAGCGTTATAAAAATATTGCTTTAAGAATGCCGATTGTCCATATTTTGCAGCGAGGAACTTTTAGAAAGTGGCTTAAAAAAAAGGGCAAACTTGGTGGCCAGCACAAAGTACCAAGGCTAAATAATGACAGGCATTTTATTGAAGAAATTCTGGAATTGGTGGAAGCCTGATGAAGAAATGTAATTGTAACTTAATTAAAAAGTATTTTCAGCAAATAACAGATATCAATTATGAAATTATTAGAGAATAAAATTGCTATCCTAACCGGGGGAAGTCGCGGTATCGGAGAGGCCATAGTATTAAAACTTGCTCAGAGCGGAGCTAATGTCGCTTTTACTTATGTAAGCAGCGATGAAAAAGCAAAATTATTAGAAGAAAAGATAAAGGAATTAGGTGTTAAAGGAAAGGCCTATAAAAGTAATGCAGGAGTGTACGGGGATTGCGAGGCATTGGTAGCTAATGTGGTAAAGGAATTCGGTTCAGTAGATATTTGTGTAAATAATGCGGGTATTTCAAAAGATAACCTCTTATTAAGAATGACTCCGGAACAATGGGATGAAGTGATGTCTACCAATCTCAAAAGCGTTTTTAACATGACCAAACAGGTAATCAGGCCTATGATAAAATCTAAAAAAGGAAGCATTATTAACATGAGCTCTATAATCGGTATTCGGGGAAATGCAGGCCAGAGCAGCTATGCGGCGAGCAAAGCGGGTATTATAGGATTTACAAAATCGATCGCGGCAGAACTGGGCAGCCGTAATGTGCGATGTAATGCAATTGCACCAGGATTTGTCGAAACCGATATGACCCATTATTTGAAGGAAGGGGAAGCCTCAAAATCATACATTGAAAAAATACCTCTTGGTAGATTTGGCAGTGCTGAAGAAATTGCTAATGTGGCACTTTTCCTTGCAAGTGATATGAGTTCTTACATTACTGGCCAAGTAATAAGCACCTGCGGTGGTTTAAATATGTAAGCATTGATCACTTATTTTATCAATTCCCTTCATTCCGGATTTTTCGAATAATATTTACAGAATGACTTCATATCAAAAATTACTTCTGGATAATAAAACCTGGGCAAAGGACCAGGTAGAAGGTGATCCGGATTTTTTTAAAAGACTTTCTTCACTTCAAACTCCGGAATTTTTATGGATCGGTTGCAGCGATAGCCGTNNGCAATATTGCTAATATGGTCGTGCATACGGATGTGAATCTCCTTAGCGTTTTGGATTATGCTGTAAATAATCTAAAAGTGAATCATGTAATTGTTTGCGGCCACTATGGGTGCGGAGGAATAAAAGCAGCTATGACCAACCACGATTTCCGGTATGTTTTGAATATGTGGCTTAGAAATATCAAGGATGTGTACCGCCTTCACCGGGAAGAGCTTTCAGCAATTTCAGATGAAGAACTACGTGCAGACAGGCTTGCAGAACTCAATGTGAAAGAGCAGGTGATGCACTTGTCGAAAACTTCAATTATTCAAAGGGCATGGAAGAACGAGCGAAGACCGCAACTACACGGATGGGTTTATGGATTAAAAGATGGGTTGATTAATCCTGTTTTTGAAATGGATGCAGGTAACCATATAGATCCTTTGTATGAATATGATGATTTGTGATCATGAATTGTTATCGGTCGATTTAGATTTGTTTGGGTTCACTTTAATTTTTGAAATTGCATTTTTTGCAAAATCGCTTAAAATTAACCTTCCGCTAATCATTGCTCTTTCCTTAAGAAGTACATCCCAGTTATCTGTTCCTTTCCAGAATATTTTTTTCATTTCCGCCATAGCATCCGGACTTAAGCGAGCCAGCGTGTTGGCGAGCCTGTTAACAGAGTCATCCATATTCTGTATTGATTCATGAACTTCAGCAAACAAGCCCCTTTTTTTAGCCCAGTCAGCGGTTCTCCAAAGTGTGGAATCTATAGCCAGCTGTGAAAAAGCTGAAGCGCCTGTTTTTCTTTCAATTGCCGGACCTATAACAAAAGGCNNTGACAGCGATTGCATAATCTACAGCGGCGGCCAGGCCTACACCCCCTGCTACACATTTGCCATGAATTCGCCCAATGATAAGTTTTGTGCATTTACGCATAGCATTGATAACATTTGCAAATCCCATAAAAAACGCTATGCCCTGTTTTTCATTTTGAATGGCCATTAGTTCTTCTAAACTTGCGCCTGCACAAAAGGCACCTTGTCCCGCACTGCGCAACACAATTACTTTTGTATCATGTGCTCCTGCATAATGAATCTCTTTTGTTAGTTCATCAAGAATTTTTGTGGGGAGCGAATTACTTTTAGGATGGAAAAATTCTATTGTTGTAACTCCGTTCTCCAGGTGAGATCTTACGTATCCTGTATCCTGCATATTTGATAATTAGCTTAATAAAAATGAAAGTTAAGTTATATTAATTTCTATATAATTGTTAAGATAAAAGAAGAATTATTCATTTGAAAATTTCCTCTTTACCATAGTAAGTATGGTCCCAATTCCAATTACCGGATCTTCCGTGTCATCCAGAATTTCTACGTACCACTTTACAATACCTTTTGGAATATCACTGCCTTTTTTAATTGGAATTTCAGGATTAACATCTTTGATTTCCTGTTCAATTTTTTCTTTACATGTAAAACGAATAAATATTTCCTGGCCGGGATAAACAGGTTTTGTAAAACGCAATTCATCTATTCCATAATTCAATAAGACAGGATTCTTTTCATAACTGTCTACAAACAATCCCGCTGCAGCGCTCATTATGAAATATCCATGCGCTACCTGCTGGTCAAACATGGTTCCATCGAAATTTGTTGATCTGAGATGTGCATAAAAATGGTCCCCGCTTAAATCCGCAAAATGGTCAATATCTTCAGATGTTATTTTTCTTTTGGCGGTAATTAACTGATCGCCGATTCTTAATTCTTCAAAATATTTTTTGAACGGATGAATGGTATCAATGTGTCCTTTGCTATTTGGTTGATAAACGTTAGTAATTGAAGTCAACATTGTAGGTGATCCCTGTAATGCTACTCTTTGCATGTAATGCCTAATACCACGTAATCCCCCCATTTCTTCACCGCCGCCGGCACGGCCAGGGCCGCCATGTATGAGCATAGGCAATGGAGAGCCGTGCCCTGTACTTTCCTTTGCGCAATCATTGTTTAGTATTAATATTCTTCCATGAAAAGTACCTGCACCCAGGATGTATTCTTTTGCAAATTGTTCGTTGGCAGTAACGATAGAGCTGCATAACGAGCCCTTTCCTTTTTTGGAAAGTGCAATTACCTCATCAATATTTCTATAAGGCATTATAGTACTTACCGGGCCAAAGGCTTCTATATTATGAGGTTCTTCTGATGTCAATGGCTTTTCGTTCAATAAGAGGATTGGGCTAATGAATGCTCCTTTTTCCATATCCGCATCAATAACTTCGACACTATCAAGGCTTCCATAAATGATTTGCGAAGAGGCTAATAATTTTTGTACCTGGTCTTTTACTTCTTCCCTTTGAAATTTCCCGGCAAGGGCGCCCATCTTCACTTTTTCGTTTTCAGGATTGCCAACTGTTGTTTGTGATAACGATATGATTATCGCTTTACATACATCCTCCATCTTATTTTCAGGAATAAAAATTCTTCGAATAGCGGTACATTTCTGGCCTGCTTTTGAGGTCATTTCGTTACGGACTTCTTTAATAAAAATATCCCATTCCGGCATACTGGGAGTTACGTCATTACCCACTACGAAACAATTCAGTGAATCAGTTTCAAGATTGAAAGGAACATTTTCTTTAAGAACGCGAGGGTTTGATTTAAGTTTCAAACCGGTTGAAGCAGATCCTGTAAAAGTGATCACATCCTGCGAGATAACATGATCCAAAATATCACCGGCACTGCCGCAAAGAAGCTGAAGAGAACCTTCAGGTAAAATATTAGAAGCGATAATTTCCCTTACTACAGCTTCGGTAAGATAAGATGTAACAGTAGCAGGTTTTACAACTGCAGCAACCCCTGCCAATAGATTTACCGCAATTTTTTCAAGCATTCCCCATACAGGAAAGTTATAGGCATTAATATGAATAGCTACTCCTTCTTTGGGTAATAAAATATGTTGAGCAGCGAAAGTTCCCTTCTTACTCAAACCTATGTTTTCACCATCAAGTGCAAATATTTCATTCGGTAATTTTCTTCTCAGAGATGCATTTGAAAAAAGATTTCCTATTCCTCCTTCGATATCAACCCAACTATCAGGACGTGTTGCGCCGGTTTTGTAGCTTATTTTATAGAATTTTTCTTTTTTTTCAAGAAGATGAAGTGCCAGTGCCTTTAACATACGGCCTCTTTCCTGAAAAGTCATCTTCTTTAAGGCCGGGCTTCCTTTGGATCTGCCGTAATGTAAAATTGATGCAAAATCCAAACCCATCGTTGAAGCCGTGACGACTAATTCTCCATTTACCGCATTATATAATTTTTGCCCTTCTCCATCACCCTCGATCCATTTACCGGTAATATAATTTCCAAGTTTAGCCATGATCAAAATTGTTTCTTCAAATTTAATCATACTTGCGATAAAGCAGGGCAAGATGGTTATGGAAACGTCACAAATTCAATCCGGAAAAATATAATTGGTAGCAGCAGGTAAGCTTTTTATAAAGAACCTTACAAAATGCCAAACTGCTTAAGATGGTGGCTAAAGTGCTTATGGAGCAACTGCAGATTCATATTATAATCAAGTTCTCCGAAGATGGGATTGCGAGTTTTCATTTCGGGATGCTTTTCAAAAATTTCAAAAAAATAATTGAGTTCCTTTTGAAGTTTATCTATGGCAGATTTCAAATCCGCTTTTCGCAGAGGGAATCCCTCTTCAGGGATAAGAGGATTTTTTATACCTGCTTTGAAGGGTTGATCACTCATCAAAAAATCCCTTGATTTTTGCAAACTCTCACCTGAGTTTACTAGAGGTAATATTAATTTTCCACTTGCATTCCTTACCGAGTCAGTCAAATGTTCTACCATTTGCTGGGCATTCATTTTACCCCATTGTCCCTTTTTATCTTTTTGTAACTTTTCGAGAAGTGGAATAAAATATTTCCTGAGAAACTCTTCACTTGCATCCGGCATAGAAATGATTTGATTTTCTTTAAATTATTATTTTTTATGAATGCGGGAATCAATTTCTTTGATGAGGCCTTTAAAAATCTCTTCTATAGTTCCTTCTCCTTTTACCATCTCAGCCTTTTTTGATTTGCGGTAATAGTCTGCTACCGGCGAAGTTTTCTTATTATATTCAAGGATGCGGGTCCTAATTACCTGCTGATTATCATCAGAGCGTCCGCTTGTTTCTCCCCTTTTTTGTAAACGCTTTACTAATTCTTCTTCTGAAACATCCAAGGCCAGCATCACATTTATACTTTGTTGTTTAAGCTCAAGCAGTTTATCTAATGCTTCAGCTTGTGTAGCAGTTCTTGGAAAACCGTCAAATAAGAATCCTACAACATTGGGGTTATTATCCAATGTGGAACTTATCATTCCAATTACTACTTCATCCGGCACCAACTGTCCCTTATCCATAAATTTTTTTGCTTCGAGACCAAGGGGAGTTTTCCTGGTGATTTCATTCCTGAGCAAATCACCTGTGGAAAGNNGTACCTTTCCCGCTGCCGGGTGGGCCAAATAATATCAGGTTAAACATACTTTCTAAAAACCTTGTGAAGTTCAAATATAATGGATGGAATTTAGAATTCCTTATTCATAAGGCCCTTTGTGCCTAAACTTAATAAAAATAGAACATTACTTTCGAACAAATTGAAATTAAACGCGTATTTCATTAGTGTTTTCGAAAATCAGCAACTTCAGAAAAACTGACTTCGGACTTTCTGAAGAATCCTAAAAAAATCATTACACTTCTTAATTACCAATAGATTAAGAATAGTTATGTTTGGGGATAGAAATTTACATCACTGAAGCAAAACTGACCCACTATGGAGGAAAGCACTCAAAAGCCCCCTGCCCGTAAAATTGCATTGCAAGTATTATTACCATTGTTTCCAGCTGAAGCCACACTAATCAACAGGCTTGTTGGAGTACAGATGAAAGAAGGAACAGTTTATTACTTCAACGGATCAATGCCCATATTTAAGCGTGTCCAGTCTGATCTTGACGGCTTTAGATATATAACCAGCCAGCTAATTATAAATGGCGTTTGCAAACTCAAAAGAGATAGTAAATTGTTTTGGGGTAAGTGATATTAGCGTAAAACGTTGGGTAAAGCGCCATAAAGAAAGTAAAGAATTGGGTGACTTTGTAAGTAAAAAAAAAGCCCAATAATATAAAGCTCACCGATGAAGTGATTGCTCAAATACAAGTAAAATATAGCCAGGGCGATACGCTCCCTGAGATAGCGGACCAGTTACTTCTAAAAAGTAACACTATCCAAAAAGCCATCGCTCAAAATCGAATCAAATTAATAGAGCCTACATCCTTCGAAGAAAATAGTTATACCCAAACCAAATCCAATCGCAGTGTTATAGATGATAATACTGGCATGGGGAAAGCCTGTAGCAATACTATAGAAAGGATACTGGCATCCGTTGGTGGCACATCAGCCACTATAAAATTTAGTGAGCAAATAGACCTCAGTTGTGCAGGTGTTCTCTTGAGTTTACCCGCCTTGTTGAGTAATGGATTGCTTATCCATAGCCAGGATTTTAAGTTGACCAATGTGTATTACTCAGAAGAAATGATTTTCCTGTGTTTAGCATTTTTGAGTTTATTGAGAGTTAAAAATATCAATCAGGCTAACACAATTCCCTGTGGCGAATTAGGAAGGGTATTGGGATTAGACAGAATACCAGAAGTAAAGACGCTGCGAAACCGGATAGCCCGATTTACCCAAAAAGGAAATGTTGAAGAATGGAGTGCAAAATTAAGCCAGGGTTGGATGAATGCAAATCCCGATTTGGCTGGTGTGTTGTACATAGATGGTCATGTAAATATATACTATGGTCAAGCCACCACTATGCCAAAACGTTTTGTAAGTCGTATTCGTTTATGCATGAGCGGCAGTACCGACTATTGGGTAAATGATAAAACCGGTCAGCCCTTTTTTGTCGTAAGCGAGGCCATAAATAGTAGCATGATAGAGCAAATAAAAACATCCATATTACCTCGCCTTGAAAAAGAAGTACCCCATCAGCCCACTGAAGAAGAATTGCTGCAAAATCCGCTACTACACAAATTGATGATCGTTTACGATAGAGAATGTTATAGTGTTGATTTTTTCCATTATTTGTGGGAAAAACGAGTAGCCGTTTGTACCTATAATAAAAACGTAAAAGATAAATGGCCCGAAGAAGATTTTATAGAATATGAAACGATCCAGGAGGATGGTACCACTGAAAAAATAAAGCTATCTGAAAAAAAGATTACGCTAAAAAATAACGACAAACAGAACCCCAAAGAAGTTACCTGCAGGGAAATAAGAAAGCTGTCAAAATCGGGCCATCAAACCTCTATACTCACCACCAATTGGACACTGGGTATAGTACAGATAGGCTTGTATATGTTTGCAAGATGGTGTCAGGAAAACTTTTTCAAATACATGACAGATAACTTTGATATTGATGGACTTGTGAGCTATAAAAAGGAAATTATTAGTGATACCAAAATGCTGGTAAATCCCGCCTATAGGCAATTAGATAGCGAGTTAAAGTCCCTCAATGGAAAACTATCCAAACAAAAAACATTATTTGCCAATATAACCTTAAAGGACGAGCCCGAAAAAGGGAAAAAGTTAGAGCGTAGTATCGCTAAAAAAGCAGAAGTACACCCGAGAAATTAAAAGTTTAGAAGCACAAATAATTACTATAAAAGACAAAAAAAAGAATGTAGACAGAAAAATAACTTTCGCATCGCTTCCACAAACCGAGAAGTTTTCCAATGCAATAAACGTTAGAAAACACTTTATGGACAACATAAAAATGATTGCCTACAGGGCGGAAACAGGTATGTATAATATGATAAAAAATCAGTTAAGCCATCCCGATAAAGGTAGAAAATTATTGCAGCTAATTTATAGTTCAGATGCTGACCTTATTCCAGATTATCCAAATAAAACACTTACAGTAAAATTGCATAACCTTAATTATAGAAAAGATGATAAAGTGGTAGAATATCTTTGTGAAAAATTAAATGAAACTGAAACTGAATTTCCCGGGACAGATTTGAAAATTATTTACCAATTGGTGTCAACTTAACTTCCCCGAGGTCATAATTTCTGAACTTCATATATTTGTTTAAAAATAATCAATTGAAGGATAGAAAGAAGAAGAATTCATTTTACTCCAAGACTGATAATCAACCTATTGATGTTAGTAATACTGAGTGGAAAAATATGTTGCCTGAAGATGTTTATTTTATAGCCAGGGAAAAGGGTACCGAAAGGCCATTTACGGGGAAATATAATAAACATGATGAACCAGGAACTTATTATTGTGCCGCTTGCGGTAATCCATTGTTTAAAAGCGATGGCAAATTTAACAGCACGTGCGGATGGCCAAGTTTTTTTGAACCTATAAGCAAGGAGAGTATTAATTACCTCCCAGACAACAGCCATAGCATGAAAAGAACAGAGGTGGAGTGTGGAAGATGTAAAGCACATCTTGGACATGTTTTTGAGGACGGACCGCCACCTACCGGTTTAAGATATTGTATTAACTCGGTAATTCTTGATTTTGAAAAAAAAGAAGAGTGAACAAATATTTATTTTTTCAATTCTTTTGCAGCCTCTTCATCTAAAAACCAATACAACTCCCCATTAACGGGTTTAATAATTTGGGCTGGTAATTCTAAAGGGTTGTATGCTCCTTCAATTACCTTTTTGAGAACTGATGCTTTCTTATTTCCATCCACAATAAAGGCAATATTTGATGCCCTGTTCACAAGCAGTGGCATTAGGGTGATACGATACATTTGCTGATCAACTTTGTAAACCTCATTTACCCAATTTTTATGGTTTACGATAATATCTGATCCTGGAAATATGGAGAGCGTATGCCCATCATCACCCATGCCCAATAATACAAGGTCAAAAGTCCTGCTGGTATTATCAAAAAAAGTATGTAACATTTTCTCATATTCATTTGCAGCAAAAAGTGGCTCAATATCGGTACGTATGGCATGCACCTGTGAAGCAGGAATATCAATATGGTCAATGAGTAATTCATACGCCATATTTGCATTATTGCGCTCATCATTAAATGGGACAACTCTTTCATCGCCCCAGAAAATCTGTGTTCTCTTCCAGTTAATTTTTTCTTTGTACTTTTCTGAAGCTAATTCTCTATAAAGAATTCCTGGCGTCTCGCCACCCGAAAGTGCCAATGAGAAAAACTCCTGGCTTTTTAAAGTGGATTCCATTAAATCACTTATCCAGGCCGCAAGCGCTACACTAAGACTTTCTTTGTTTTTGTAAATGTGAAACTTCATTTCGATTTTCTTTTTGGTGAAACATTTATCCAATTGTGTCCATCTCTTGCAATAAGAGCTTCGGCATCTTCTGGTCCCCAGGAATCAGGCGGGTAGTTAGGAAAATCAACCGGTCTACGGGCCTGCCAAACATCTATTATCGGCATAACAACTTGCCAGGCAGCTTCTACCTGGTCTGCCCGCATAAACAATGTGGCATCACCCTCCATCACATCATATAAAAGAGTTTCATAAGCTTCCGGTTCCTCTCCATTATATTCATCCTGGTAATTGAAAACCATATCTACAGGACTTAATATCATTGTCTGACCAGGCCGCTTTGCCTGAAATCGAAGGCAAATATCCATTTCAGGTGCAATACTGATGGTAAGCCTGTTGGGTCTCCATGTTTCTGCGGCTTCTTTCGGAAAGGCATAGACAGGCGCTGGTTTNNGTACTGCTGCAAAAGTCTCCGCGGTTGAATTTGGCGAAACGTCTTTCTCTTCACGATAGCCAACGACCCTTTCCCCCCTCATCCATCCTTCTGAATATTGCCCCCTCGCTGCATAATCCTGTACTTCATCTTTTGTAATCCGGTGGAGTGCGTTTAGTACATCTACTTTTTTATTCCTTATTTCATTTGCTTCAAATGATACAGGTGCTTCCATCCCAATCATACAAAGTAATTGCAAAATATGATTTTGGACCATGTCTCTCAGGGCTCCGGAGTTTTCATAATAACCGCCACGACCTTCTATGCCTACGGTTTCTGAAGCTGTAATCTGCNNTTTCCTTGCCCAGGTAATGATCAATGCGGAAAATTTGTTCTTCGTTAAAAAATTCGGCCAGCATTTTGTTCATTTCCTTTGCACTTTCGAGATCGTGACCAAAGGGTTTTTCAATAACAATCCTGGTGCATTTTCTATCATGGCAAATGGAGAGTTTGCCTAGATTCTTAACAATTACCGGAACGATTTGAGGTGCAACAGCCATATAAAAAATTATGTTGGGATGCACTCCAAATTGCGCTTCGGTTTCTGATGCGATTTGTTCCAATTTAGAATATTCTGTGCTATCATTTACATCCATTGGCATATAACTGATATGCCCTGAGAACTTTGCCCAGTCTTCATTGGCCTCCTTTCTCCTGGAAAAATTATCTATTCCTTCCTTCAGCTTGTTTTGGTACTCCCCATCTTTGAATTCGGATCTGGCAAGTCCAACGATTCTAAAATTTTCCGGCATAGCCCCGTCAAGGAATAAATTGAACAAGGCAGGATTTAATTTTCTATAATTTAAATCCCCGCTGCCGCCGAAAATAAATACAAGCATCGGAGATATTTTCTTATAATCTAACATTGGTTTTGTTTTCTTATTTTATCTATTTTATCATCCTTATTTTGCCCAATCCGTATGAAAAATTCCTGCTTCATCGATTCTCTGGTATGTATGTGCTCCAAAAAAATCACGTTGCGCCTGGATTAAATTTGTAGGCAATAATTTCCTTCTGTAGGCATTATAATAGTTTAATGATGCCATAAAACCGGCTGCCGGGTAATTATGCATAGCGGCGATTGAGACAATTTTTTGAACGCCTGATTCCTTCTTCTTTATTAAAGTTGCAATATTTTTATCGAGTAATAAGTCNNCGAGGATAATACACCCACCACGCCAAACACTTACTACTTCGGGCAGAGGAATATCCATCTTTAATTCCTGTGATGCACTTGTCAGCATCGATAATCCTTGTGCATAACTTATAACGGTTGAAAAATAAAAAGCATCGCGAAGTAATTCCGAGAATTCTTTTGTCGGCATTTTTATTTTCTTTAACCGGGTTTCATAAAGTTGATTGGCTTGTTTTCTTTCATCTATCAGGGAAGAAAGATTTCGCATCATAACTGCTGCATCAATGGATGGGATCGGCATTGGTAAATCAAGCCATTCCTGTGAGGTCCACTTCCCTGTTCCTTTGGCCCCGGCTTTATCCAGGATCATATCCACCAGGAATTGATCTCCTGTTTTTTCATCTTTTTTTTGAAATATGGATGCCGTTATTTCCAGCAGGAATGATTTCAATTCTCCAATGTCCCAGGCACTGAATAATTCATGCAAATCATCATTGCTAAAATCCATTCCATTATGCAACAAGTCGTAACATTCACTAATGAGCTGCATTATAGCATATTCTATACCGTTATGAACCATTTTTACATAGTGACCCGCAGCGTCTTTGCCGAGGTAACCNNCGGCCACTGCTTTCAGAATTGGCTCCACTTGTTTATAAGCAGCAAGGTCTCCACCTGGCATTATGCTTGGACCCTTTCGTGCACCTTGTTCCCCACCTGAAATTCCTATACCCATAAAGTGAAAGCCTTTATTTTTTAATTCCTTGATCCTTCTCAATGTATCAGTGTAGTGAGAGTTTCCACCGTCTATGATTATATCTCCATTACCCAAAAGAGGCAATAGATCGGCAATTACGCTATCTACAGGATTGCCGGCAGGTACCAACATCATTATCTTCCGTGGAATTTTTAATGAGTTAATCATTTCCCCGAGTGTGTTCACGCCTTTTACCATAGTATTTTTTGAGGCCGACGACTCAAATATTTTTGTTTTATTAAGATCTTTATCATATCCTGTAACAGCAAAACCATGATCTGCCATATTTAGCAAAAGATTGCAACCCATTACTCCCAGACCAATCATGCCGAAGTCGTATTGTATATTACTCATACCTTAAAATTAGAAAGTAAAATTAGCGAAATTGATTTTGTGTATTCTGATTGGATATAACTTTGGTCTAATCAAAAAAAAATTCTAAAAATGGCAACACTTAAAAAAGATTTTAATGAATACCGTGAGAAAATGAATGAAGTGATTCTGGGTAAGAAAAACCTTGTAATAAAAAGGCTATGGAACCTCGATACGAATACCTATGAAGATGGCGCGCTTGATAGAAAAACCAAGGAAATTCTGGGTTTGGTAGCGAGTATGGTTTTACGATGTGATGATTGTATTAAATACCATTTAGGTAAAAGTCAGGAAATGGGAGTTTCTACTGAACAGATGTATGAAATTTTTGCAGTGGCCAATATCGTGGGAGGTACTATCGTAATTCCCCATACCAGGCGTGCAGCAGAATATTGGGAAGAATTACAGGATAACCCTTAATTTATATTTTAATAATTGATTATCATTTGCAATATCATTCTAAGTGCTAACTTTGAGATATAAATTCTTTGACTTATGAGCGAAACCGCAACAAAAATTCAGGAAACACTAACTTCTAAGGATTTTGCTACAGATCAGGAAGTGCGCTGGTGCCCCGGGTGTGGTGATTATTCCAT
>PKYU01000312.1 GCA_003132765.1 Chitinophagaceae bacterium
AGGAACCGACTCAAACTCATTGTTAGGATCCGCAGCGTTCACGTTGAAAGATAAATTCCTCAACTTCGCAATACGTTCCATAGCCCTGCGCTTTAAATCTTCTGTTTCGTCCACCGGAGGCGGTTCCTCAACAGAAGGCATCATGATGGGCATTGTCTGGTGTACTTTCGGTTCCTCCTTTTCCTCCTCCGTTTCATTGGAATTTTTGACCACCAGTTGCATCTCCTCCGAAGGCTCGTCTTCCNNTAGCTTCTTTTTTACTTACTTTTTTGTTAGTTGTTTCAGGGGGTTTTACAGACTTTTCAGATTGGCCTGGTTTTGATTCAGCAGTTATAGGATTAGGCTCCGAAGATAATGTGAAATGAACAATATTTTCATTTGATTTATCAACAGTATTTTTCCTTTTCTCTGAACGGGAAATTACTAATACATCTTCAGGTATTTCTACTATGGTAGGTTCTAAATCTTTTTCAAATTCATCTCCGGGAGTCAATGAAAATGCCTCATCCTCCCTGACTGCATTAAACCCTTTATTTTCTTTAATGTTCTGTTCATCCTGATTTGTGTTTACACTTCTCTCATCTTCAATTTTTTCATCAAACAATAACANNATCTCTTCCTCTGGTTGCTGCAATTCCATCACAATTTTCTCGTCTTCTTTTTTCTCAACCTTTGGAGCAACTTTTTTATCAAAAGGGTCTTTATGTTCAAAACCGGTGGCTATTAAAGTAATGCCAATTTTATCTTCAAGTGTATTATCATATCCCAGGCCAAGTATTACATCTGTATCATCTCCTGCCTGGCTCAATAAATGATTTTGGATCGTTTCTACCTCGTCCATCGTAAATTCATTTCCACCTTCTGCTGAGTTAATATTTATCAGAATCCATTTTGCACCGCGGATATCATTATCATTTAACAATGGTGAATTGAGCGCCTGTTCTATAGCCAATTGCGCTCTATTCTCTCCTTCGCATGCTGCACTACCAAGTATTGCCACTCCGCCATTTCTCATAACGGTGCATACATCAGCGAAGTCAACATTAATTTGACCGGTACTATTTATTACATCCGTAATGCATTTGGCAGCAGTAGCTAAACNNGACCATTTTATCATTACTGATAACTAAAAGTGTATCCACATGATCCTTTAACAGGCTGATTCCTTCTTCTGCCTGGATTAGCCTTTTCTTACCCTCATAAGCGAATGGCGTGGTGACAATCCCTACAGTAAGTATATCAAGATCTTTGCAAATTTTTGCTATTATTGGTGCGCCACCGGTTCCGGTGCCGCCCCCCATTCCGGCAGTTATAAATACCATTTTTGTATTTACCTCCAGGATTCGTTTTATTTCTTCAAGGCTTTCTTCTGTTGCTTCACGACCAATGGTAGGGTTGGCTCCTGCTCCAAGGCCCTGGGTCAAATGAGGACCCAGTTGCACCTTATTGGGAACGCGACTGTTTGCAATAGCTTGTGCATCGGTATTACAGATAATAAAATTTACACCTTCTATGTTCTGGCTAAACATATGGTTAACGGCATTACTTCCGCCGCCGCCTACGCCTATCACTTTCAGGATAGAGGATTGTTCTTTGGGCAAATCAAAATGTATCATTCTTTTTAGTATTTAGGCCTAACCTGCACTTTTCATTTTTTAGAAAGTGAAGAGAATTGGCATGGGTTTGTATTAAAATATTTTAAGACTTTAACTAATTAATTAATTGTCAAAAACCTTTCTGTCACATTTCAAAAATCACAGTTCTGAATCCCCTTCTTCTTTAAACATTTCTATCAATCCGTTTTTAAATGAATCCATAAATGACTTTAAGGTCTTCCGGGGCTTAACAACTATATTTTTATGATCTGAAATATCCGCTTCTACTTCGTCTACTCCCATCCGCTGCAACTGTGATGGAATATTCACTTTTGCATATTGTAATTCAAATTGCTTACGTTTATTCTCATAATCATTATATCCTTTCAATATTAAACCAAGGCAAGTTGAATACATCGGTTTGGCAAGTTCTTCTATATGCCCTGCTGCCAGGTGTTCATTAGGATAACCAATCCGGGCATTTAAACCAGTTACATATTCGGTCAATTGAATAAGATGTTTCAGTTGAGAACCACCTCCTGTAAGTATCACCCCGCCATTGAGCAATCTGTTGTCGAGGCCAACCTGCTTAAGGTNNGATTCTTAACGCTGATTTCTTTCGGCGCCATTCCCCTCAAACCCGGAATTGTAATGAAGGCATTTGATTTTGCTTCTTCGGAAAGGGCGCTACCAAACTGAACTTTCATTTGTTCTGCCTGAGTCTTTAATACTCCAAGTCCGGTCTTTATATCATTGGTTATGTTCTCGCCTCCAAATGGTATTACAGCAGTATGTTTTAAGATGCCTTCATAAAAAACTGCGAGATCTGTGGTGCCACCGCCAATATCAACTATTGCCACCCCAGCTTCAAGATCATGGTCGCACATTACAGCCGCAGCTGATGCCAAGGGTTGCAACACGAGATCCTTAGTTATTAGTCCTGATTTTTCAACACTCCGATTAATATTTCTGATGGCATTTTTATCACCGGTAATAATGTGAAAGTTTGCGCCAACTTTTACGCCACTATATCCGATAGGGTCAGGAATATTTTGAAAATTGTCCACCGTAAATTCCTGCGGAATTACATCAATGATCTGATCCCCCGCAGGAATATAAGTTTTGTACTGATCATTAACCAACTGATCTATCTCAGATTGTTTGATCTCTTCCTCAGTATTTTGCCTGACAATATCTCCGCGTGTTTGCAGGCTTTTTATATGGTGGCCTGCAANNGCAATTTTCAAGTGCAGTTTGTATTGCTTTGATTGTTTGATCGATGTTCAGCACCATTCCGTGTTGAACACCATTGCTGTTTGCCCGGCCGAAGCCAAGGATTTCAAGCTTTCCAAATTCATTTTTTCTA
>PKYU01000479.1 GCA_003132765.1 Chitinophagaceae bacterium
TATGCCACAACAACTTCCGATCGCATTAATAATAATTGTAGTATTCATATTGTACATACTGGCAAGCGCCATCCGCATTTTGCGGGAATATGAGCGTGGAGTAGTGTTCAGGTTGGGAAGGGTTTTAGGGGGCGGTGTAAAAGGGCCAGGTCTTATTCTATTAATTCCTGTTATTGATAAAATGGTGAAGGTAAGTTTGCGTACGGTGGTAATGGATGTACCTCCCCAGGATGTTATAACACAGGATAATGTTTCTATAAAGGTAAATGCCGTAATATATTTTCGCGTTATTGATCCGCAAAAAGCAATCATAGAAATAGAAAATTATCTCGTAGGTACTTCGCAACTTTCACAAACAACCTTGCGCAGTGTACTGGGGCAGTCGGAATTGGATGAACTTTTATCACAAAGAGAAAAAATCAACGTCAGGTTACAACAAATAATCGATCTTCAGACTGAACCATGGGGCGTAAAAGTTACCCATGTGGAAGTAAAACAAATTGATCTGCCTCAGGAGATGCAGCGGGCAATGGCCAAACAGGCTGAAGCTGAAAGAGAACGCAGGGCTAAGGTTATATCAGCTGAAGGTGAATTCCAGGCTTCACAAAGACTCAGCGATGCAGCAAAAATATTAAGCGAGCAACCAAGCGCATTAACTTTGCGGTACCTTCAAACGTTACGCGAAATAGCGACTGAAAATAATTCAACTACCATTTTCCCTGTTCCGATTGATATTTTAAAACCATTTATGAAAATGAATGAAGATGAACAAAAGAAAAAGGGAGAGAGTGCTTAAGTATGCTGATAAAGGAAATAAGATTACAAACCAATCAGCTTTCGGAATTATATTATTACTACAGAAATGTTTTAGCGCTACCAACTATCTTGTTGGATAAAAACTGTATTTCAATAACTGCAGGGAAATCCAGATTAATTTTTGAAGAAAGTCCTGGGTTCGGAAACCCGTTTTATCATTTCGCTTTCAACATCCCGTCCAATAAATTTGAGGAAGCATTGGAATTGATGAAAAATAAAGTGAACTTGATTTGGCTGGAAGATTATAATAGTTACATCGCAGACTTTGTTACCTGGAACGCCAAATCTTTTTATTTTCTGGATCCTGCGGGTAATATTCTGGAGCTAATCGCAAGATTCGATTTGAAGGATATTGTAAATGAAAATTTCTCTGGTTCTTATATTCTTAATGTTAGTGAAGTTGGCCTGGTAATGCCTGCCGATGGTTTCAATGATGGAGTGGAAGAATTATTGCACAAATACCCTCTTCAATATTTTAGTAAGCAAGTACCATTTGAACACTTTAGAGCTATCGGGGATGATACAGGATTATTTATAATAGTCCCGGAAAACAGGATTTGGTTTGCAACAAAAGACGCAAGGTCAGCAATCTTTCCGATAGCTGTGAATTTTAGGGTTAACGGAAAAGCATGCCAATTATTTTTACCATAGAATGAAGTTTACATTATGTTTATTTTTTTAAATTGATAGAATTTTCTTTGTATTATAAATTGAATTAGGCATCATTCAGAACAAATATTTTCTTTAATTTTTTAAACCTTTATAAGATCAAGCATCCGACACACATTGAAACCGGCCATCTTAAATCTAAAGATTATGAAGAATTGCTGGATGCGATGAGAGCCGCTTATTCTAACTGGCAGGGAAGTTACTGGAACTCTGATACGCAAAATAAACTTATAAAGAAATTTCCAGAAGCGCAGTTGGTCATTAAAGTAGACGATGTGGTAGTAGGATGTGCCTTATCAATCATTGTTGATTATGATAAATACGGGGATAAACATACCTATAAAGAAATAACAGGTAATTACACCTTCAACACTCATGATCCGAAGAACGGGGATGTTCTTTACGGCATAGAAATTTTTATCCATCCTAAATACAGGGGTTTGCGCCTTGGCAGGAGACTTTACGAGGCCAGGAAGGAATTATGTGAGCATCTCAATTTGAGGGCTATTGTATTTGGAGGACGGATACCGGAATATCATAATTATGCGGCTGAATTGTCTCCTAAGGAATATATCCAAAAAGTTAAACGGAAAGAAATTTACGACCGGGTACTATCTTTCCAACTGGCAAATGATTTTCCCGTAAAAAAGGTGTTGAAAAATTACATGCCTGAAGATCATGATAGCCTTGAATTTGCACCGCTTTTATAATGGGACAACATTTATTATGAAAGTGAAACAAAAAAATTATTCGCGGCTAAAACCTACGCAAGGCTAGGCCTTATTATTCAGGCAGGATAACCCTTACGTGTCTTATGTATCAGCAATTGGGTTGCTTAAAACTTAAATGCCAGGCTTGCCTTTATTCCAAATTTGGGAATACCGGGATTGTCTAAATAATTTAACCTCCACACTCCATCAATCCTTAATGCATGGAAGATATTATCTATCCCAACACCTGTTTCCAAATAAGGCTCCCGGTCGGGAATTGTAAAATGATAACTTATGGTCGTATCGTAATAACCATTGGCAATTTTATTTGCCTGTGACATCCCGCCAATGGCCCCTTTGAAAGTTATCAGCGAACGCCATTTTAGCCGCTTCATTAGGGGGATATATTTAAAAGGGAAACTCCCAAAGGATTGCTGAACAGAAAGGGCTATGTATTTGTCGGCAACAAATTCAAAGCGATTCATATTATTGAAAGCATATTTATTGTAATAATAAGTATCATTGCCTTTAAGAACATTTAAGAATACTATTGGTAATACACCGTTAGTAAGCCCGGCATCAACTATATATGAAAGTGTGCCAATTCTTCCATCCGGGAAATTATGCTCTACATATAAATTCCATTTGCTGAAATTGAAATCACTTTTGAGAAGGCCATTATTTATTTTTATTCCTTTGGTATAACTCAGCGTTATAATTGGAAAATAACTCCCCAGGCTCCCCCTGCGAAAATGCTGGGTAACGTATCTTTCTTTGTGGGACCACCTGNNGTTTAAAATCGCCGTAAGTGTAAAACGAACTGAAAAAAGGAGTGAGTTGATTATGATTGATATCTGCTCCAATTGCCCAATCATTGGTTAGGTATTTCAGGTATGAGACATCTGTAAATTTGCTGTTGATGAGCCTTGACTGGCTCGATTTTACCCGTCTTAAAAAAGCCGCAAATATTGAATTTTGATCAAGTTCATCACTGTGATCATATGTTCCGGTAATATCGCTGCTAAATTCAAATTTTAAAGTGGACCATTTCCTTGGATTTAAAACGAAAACGGAACCTATGATATACCGAAATTGTTTATCCCTCAAAGCATATCCTGCATACCCTTTTAACTGGATCCGACTGTTAAATTTAAAATTCGTTTTCCCACCGAAAGTAAACCTGTTGCCTTCCACAATATTATTAGTATAAATATAATAAATATCACCAAGGTCAATATGACTGGCGCTATAATAACCGGTGCTTAGCGCCGAAATAATTTTTGTGTAAGTAATTACCGCAGGTATCTTGGTAAGGGTATCCATTAAAATATACACCGACATTTCTGACTTACTTAGAGGCTCAAACCTTTCAATTGACTTCACTTTAGCTGAGTCGGTCGCAAATGCTGAAATCGGTATGTATTTTTTATCAAAGGCTGTATCAATAGAATTATTGTTCAATAAAATGTCTTTGTAGACAGTGGTCTTCCTGGCAATAACTCCCGTTTGCTTTTTCAGTGGAACCACCAGGTCCATGTATAAAACAGTCNNATGTATTGCTGCCAAAATGAGCCGGTGAAAACTGAACCTGTATACAACGATGACTGCCAAAGTAAAGCGTATCTAATATATGATAATCATAAAAATTTAATGCATTATCCGCAATAGGGCTCACAAAATTTACATCAACTAGTTTGATATTATTATCATAAACATTTATTTTTTTGTAAAGGCCATCAACAAAAGTTATGATTGATTTATTATCAAAGCCCGAACTTTTAATAGCAGTATAATCATTCCTGTCTTTTTCAGGTGATTTTCTGTAGTAATAATTTGAGTTGGTTTCTGATAAAAATACCGGCAGGAGTATATCATGATCTGCAGTAGTATCTGTATTATTAAAGGCAAAAGCCAGGGGCCTCATCAGGCGATTGTTTTGTATTTTTTCGGGCAGATTTTTAAGGTCTACTTCCATTTTATCATATAGCTGGCATTGCAATGTTTTATTATTAAAAGCATCATTTACGGGCTTATTTTTGATCACATTTAGTATAAGCCTTTGAGCCTTTGTGTATTTAGGTTTGAACGAAAGAACTACTGCAGCCATTTCATTAGAAGCCGTTTCCGCCTCAAAATTAATTTGCTGTTCCGGAGCTTTGTTTACAGCCTTTACAATGGTTTTATAGCCAATCATTGAAATAGCTATAGAATCCGTTTTATCACTTATAGTAAAAGTAAACCTGCCTTTTTCATCTGTGATAACCCCATTTCCTGAATTAAGGGAATAAACACTGCAGGAAAATAACGGAAGTCCTGTAGTACCATCGGTTACTTTACCGGTGATAATACGGTCCTGGGCCTGTATTTCAGAACAAAGCCCCAATAGAAAAAGGAACAAAAATATATATGATAAATGGATTTTTATAACCGGGTAGGTATTAAATATTAAATAGTAAAATTATAATACTAAATCCATTAAAAGAATTTTGCCTTTTTTTATTTGGTATTTTTAATCGCAAAATAAAATTCTTTTGTTCGATTAAACCTTTCTGCACAGGATGTATTTCCTGTAATGATAGCCGGCATAAAAAGAAGGTTGGGTTTTGTAATATTTATATTTGATTAAAGATTCCCGGAATAATGAATCTAATTTTCAGGGTGGTCATAAAAAGTCACAAATATCTTCTTATTTCCATTTTTAATTGAATCAATTCTTTTATAATAAATACAAGATGAGCTAATTTTTTTTATGAAAATGAACCCTTCTTTTGCAGAAGGATTTTTCCTGTGATTCTGGGAGAATTCACCCGAAATCTTAACGTTCTCTTTCTGGAATGCATTTGTTTATTATTGTATCAAAAAAAAATCTAATTATTACCAACTAATGAATTTATTGGCGAAGTATTAGCAGAAGTTATCGCTTTTAGTTAATAGCTGTTTACGAACTTATAACTCTAAACTTTTAAGATGACCCATAATAATGATTTCTTGAAACTGGTAAAACATCCATTTAAATTCAAGATCTATTTGTTTTATAAACTTCCTGCCGCATTTTTTTCCGGTGTAAGGGTCAAAGAGATCGATGATGAGAAATGTATCACATCGGTTCCGTATAAATGGCTCACCCAAAATCCTTTCCGTTCTACTTATTTTGCTTCCCTGGCCATGGCTGCAGAAATGAGTACCGGGGTACCTGCTATGAGTAATGTTTTTCAAAGAAACCCTCCTGTGTCTTTGCTTGTTACGAAAATGGAAGCGAATTACTTTAAAAAAGCTACGGATACGATTTTTTTTACCTGCCTCCAGGCTAAGGAAATCAACGATGCGATTGAAGAGGCTGTTGCGACAGGGGAAGGAAAAAGTGTTATTGCAAAATCAACAGGAAAAAATAGTAGTGGCGAGTTAGTAGCGGAATTTTTATTTACGTGGTCATTCAAGACTAAATCTGGCTCCAAAAAAGTATAAGAACTATTTTATTTTTTGTTTCCTTACCTTCAATTTACATGACTTAAACTTTTCAATTATTTATGAAAATAGCGTTTCATGGGGCAGCCCGAACTGTAACTGGCTCCAAGCATTTGCTCACTCTGAACAATGGCAAAAAATATTTATTGGATTGTGGTATGTACCAGGGGCTTGGTAAAGAAACCGATGAATTGAACAGGGATTTTGGTTTCGTTTCTTCAGAAATTGATTACCTGATTCTCTCTCATGCCCATATTGATCACTGCGGCCTTATTCCAAAATTGGTAAAGGAGGGCTTTAAAGGCAAGATTTTTTCTACACCTGCTACCAAAGACCTTTCTGCTATATTAATGGCCGACAGTGCAGGCATACAGGAAAATGATCTTCAGTTTGAAAATAAAGTACATGCAGCACAGGGCAGGCCATATCTCTTACCGCTTTACGGTATGGAGGACGCAGTAAAAGCAGTTGAATTTTTCAATTTGGTAGATTATGGCCAATGGCATGTAATTGATGACAATGTTCAATTCTTGTATCTCGATGCAGGCCATATAATTGGAAGTGCAACAGTTCACTTAAAGATCAATGAAAATGGCCAGGAAACCCGGCTCACTTTTTCCGGTGACGTGGGCAGATACCGGGATGAAATTCTAAGGTCGCCTGATATTTTCCCGCAGGCAGATTATATAATAATGGAATCAACGTATGGAAATAAGTTGCATGACCAGGTAACCGGAACTTCCGATGCGCTGCTCCAATGGGTTGAAAAAACATGTATTCAAAAAAAGGGGAAATTAATCATCCCCGCTTTTAGCGTTGGCCGTACACAGGAAATACTTTTTGCCCTGAACCAATTGGAAATTGCAAACAGGCTTTCCGCTGTAAAATATTTTGTAGACAGCCCCCTGAGCCTTGAAGCAACCCAGGTGATCAAAAGCTACCCTCAATATTTCAACGACCAGATCCAAAAAATCTTATTAAGTGACAAAGATCCTTTTGATTTCAAAGGATTAAAATTTATAAAAAGTGTTGAAGAAAGCAAAATGCTTAATTATTTGAATGAACCTTGTGTTATTATTTCCGCAAGTGGAATGGCCGATGCCGGCAGGGTTAAACACCACATAAGTAATAATATTGAAAATAGCCGCAACACTATTTTGTTTTCTGACTATTGCGAGCCGCATTCATTGGGAGGGAGGTTAAAGGAGCATCCAAAAGAGGTTAGTATTTTCGGCCAGGTTCACGAAGTGCATGCAGAAATTGGAGAAATTAGGAGCATGAGCGCTCATGGAGATTATAACGATTTGTGTCAATGGCTTGCCTGCCAGGATCCTAAGCAGGTTAAAAAATTATTCCTGGTGCATGGAGATTATGATGTGCAACAGGATTTCAGGAACCGCTTAATCAGCAAAGGTTTCCTAAATGTTGAGATCCCGCCAAGGCATTGGGAAATAGGGTTGACATAAAATGTAAACGATTGGCTTTTTTCGTATCCGAAACTTAAATTTTGTTACTGGATTCCTTTCTGAGAGACATAAAATTGCTTATTGATATCACGCTTAATAGCAGGATAAATGGCAAAACAGATAAAATGAATCTGTTTCCCCATTCATCACATGAAAGCATAACTGCAATTGCGACCAGTCCAATATTGCAAATCAAAAACCATACTTCTGCTTTATTAATCTTAACCAGGTATTTCAGGCCACCTATTATAATCAGGTACAATAAATAAAAATAAGAGGAAGCGATAATATTATGAAAAGTTGAATAATAAGAGCGATAGACGCCAAAAAAAGCTATAAGCCTTTGAATAGCCAAACTGAAAAATAAATGAAACTNNCAAGCCCTGCCAATGAATTTTTTTCAACCGGTATATTTATATTATGAGCCTTGCTGATTGTTTGAACACCGCAAATTATTTCTTCTTTTAGATAAGGTAGAAGGAAGTCAAATTCACCCCCGGATGAAAGTGAAAAATTAAATAAAAAATAAAAAAAAATAAAAGCCAGTCCTATTGAAGCAGCAATTATTTTGAATGCAAATTTTGAATGAAATTTAATTGTAATAAAGAGAAAGGTGGCGGGGATGAAAAAAATACCCGTTGGACGTGTAAGATAAAGCAAGGAAAGAAAAAACAAGATTAGAAGGAAGTTTCTAATCGTGATCTTTTCTCTGCTAAAAAGAAAATAAGTATAAATAACTGAGAAGCTAAAGAATAAAGATTCCGTAAAAAGGAAAGTATTAAATTCCTGATAGTAAATGAAACCCAGTAAATAGACTGTTGCTATAAATGGTAAAACGTTGTTTTTGGATAGTTGCCTTACTAAAATATANNCCATTCATTACTATTTGGAAAATTACCAGCCATAGATAACTGATATTAAATTTCATGCATAAAGCTATCAATTGGATTTGAACTGAATAGAAAAGGAAATTACCGGAACTGTATTTTCCTGCAGATAAAAACAACTTTGCCTGGTCAATATATT
>PKYU01000020.1 GCA_003132765.1 Chitinophagaceae bacterium
ACCCTGCTAACTTTTCCACTATTTTCAAATTATACTACAAACCAATTTTTGGCTACATATTTCGCAGGACAGGAAGTTTCGACAATACTGCAGACATTGCTGCAGATACTTTTCTGAAAGCATTTACACACATCAAAAATTTTAATTACAAGGGTATTTCAATTAAAATTTGGATTGATCGTATTGCTACAAATGATGTGAATATGTACTTCCGCCAGCGACAAAAACACAGTTTAGTTTTTGATGAAATTAAATTTGAGAATAAGGAACTGTTCAAAAATTATCTCCATTAGAACAAAGAAGAATTGGAGGCAGAACTTCAAAACCACAAGCAGTTTTTAACGGTTCTTAAAGCACTAAAAACCTTACATTGTAAAAACCAGAGCGTTATTTCATTGCGATACTTTGAAGGCAAGGACAACAAGGAAATTGCAGCGATTTTAACCCTTAACGAAGGCACCCTCAAATCTTTGCTTTCAAGAGGATTAGAAAAACTTCGCAAAAAATGCAACTAATTTTAATCATTAACATTATTGACAATGACAACAGAAAATTTTGAAGATAGCTTAAAAAATATGACAAAAACTGAGGTGCCTGAATTAAAACATGAAATCATGCTTTCAAAAATTATCAAAAAAGCAAAAGCCATATCTACTGTAAGTTTTTGGTGGTTATGTATCCCTTTATATGTTATTGCTGCATTTATAATGAAAAGCTATTACACACCCAACGCATCGCTTATTAAAATACTCCACGAGTTCACAGACAGCAAAGGTTATACAGAGGTTTTATTATTTTTTATTCTACCTATACTTCTTATTGTAATAAACCTTTTAAGTATAAAACAATTATACTTTGTATATAGCGATTTAACAAAAGCGAGATTTTTAAAAATGAGTTTCGCCCAGATTTCAATCATACTTCTTTCATTAATTGTTTTATTAATTTATCTTTTATGAAATCATTACTGCCAAAACACTTAATTCTATTTGGTTTGATTTTGTTTACATCATGTAGTTCAAAAGCACAGGAAAATAAAATTGATGCTTACATAAATAGCCTGTTATTGCAGAAAAAATTTGCGGGGGCAGCAATAGCTGTTTTAAAAGATGAGAACGTTATATTTAATAAAAATTATGGCTTCGCCGATCTGAAAAATAACATACAAATTACAAATAGTACCACATTTAATATCATGTCTATCACCAAAAACTTTATTGCATTTGCAGTAATGAAGTTGGCTGATAACAATTTAATTAATCTTGATGAGCCGGTTAAAAAATATTTGAAAGATATTCTATCAAAATACAATAATGTGCTAATTTATCAATTGCTTAATCACAGCTCTGGTATTCCGGATTATGTGCATATTATTGGCTACATGGCGCAAGCAAATCAAACTCAAACTCCAATGGAGGTATTAAAACCAATATTTACTGAATCCCTTGAGTTTAACCCGGGTGAAAAATATGCGTATAGTAATTCAGGATATTTTTTACTGGGATTATTGATAGAAAAAGTAACAGGCAAAAAACTTTCGGATTATCTTAAAGAAAATGTTTTTAAACCAGTCGAAATGAATAATACTTATCTCGAAAGCGATTCAACTCAAAACACATTAAATGCAAAAGGGTATACAAAGCTTAATGGTGAATTAAAAGAAGAAATAAGATTAAACCCTTCACAATATTGGGCTGCAGGCGGAATAATTAGTACAAAGGATGACCTGATTAAATGGGATAAAGCCTTGATAAAAGGTATAATCTTACAAAAAAAAGAAATCAATCAAATGATTCAGCCATCAAAAGTTAGCAACTGAACTTTTAGCGATTATGGTTTTGGATTTGAGTTACTGAATATGCCAACAATGAAAGTGGCAGGAAATAACGGTGCAGGCTTAGGGTATAATGCTTCTAACCTGATTTTTTTAAATGATGTACTAACTGTTATTGTGCTTACCAACGCGTCAAACAGTAACAGTACCATGATTGCAAAAAATATCAGAGATGTGGTTGTGAGCGAAATTGGAACTCTTAACGATACCAATGAGGCTCAAATAAAAAAGGATAAGCTTAACTTGCTTGTTATGCAGGTTTTAAACGATGCAAATACTTCAATTGTGAATCAAATTTATTTTAATGATGATGCTGCGGTCATAAAATTTAAATCAGAGGCAGCAAACTATATTCAATCACAAGGCAAACTATTAAATATTCAAATGTAGGGTGAAAAAATAAATCCACAAAGTATTATCAGAAGATATGAAGTTGACTTTGAAAAGGGAAAAACAATGCTCGTGATTATTTTTTCTAGACAAGGGAAAATACTATTGATTAATCACATGTAACAAAACGTTTTTATGAACTTACCATGGTTTAAACGAATTGGAATATTTTATGTTCCTGTTTCTTTTGTCGGTTGGCTTATTTTACTATGCAGCATTGCTTATGCTATTTATGTTTTTATTGACATTGACAGCAGGTCGCATTCTGTAAGTGATACGTTGATTAATTTTGTGTTTAATGGATTAATAATAGCTGCTGTGTATTCTTTGATCGCGTTCTTTGCCAGCAACAACCGAAATACATAA
>PKYU01000328.1 GCA_003132765.1 Chitinophagaceae bacterium
AGGGGGAAGGAACTGAGTTTATTATTCAATTGCCAGTTGTATGAATCACGCCTGCCCTGACGCAATCGGGGGATTAATGGGATCAAAAGATTATACAGATGTGAAGCATAAGGAAAAGGTTGATCTGCTGGCAAGGAATGACCCTGCCGGAAGGGGTGAAAGAAGTGGATTTATTATTAAATTACCCGATTAAAAATTTATTTTGTTTAATAATAATTGGAGTATAAAATATCAATCATGAAAAACAATATTTTTATCGTTATTTTTTGTTTTTGTATAACCCTTTTACATGCTCAATCCAGGTATATCGACAGTCTCAACCGTTTAATCAGTGCATCAAAAACAGATACTGGAAGAATAAATCTTACTAACAAAAAAGTAGGTAAACTTATTGAGATCAATTTAGATGCTGCGCTGAACCTTGCAAGAATAAACCTTGCAGATGCAAGGAAATCAAATTATAAAAAGGGTGGGGCAATGGCCCTTTCGTATATGGCTACCAACTTTACTATGAAAGGAAATTATGATTCAGCAAGAAATNNCTCCTTAGGCGATTCTGATATGATTGCCATTTTGTATGGAGGATTTGGAATGTTGTATGGCGTTCAAAGTAAGTATGATAGTTCCGCGATTTATTATCAAAAATCTGTTGGCATTTATGAACGGATTGGGAACAAACTTTCGTTGAGCAGCTCTTATGGCAACTTAGCAATTGGGTATTTAATGCAATCTAATTTTCCGCAAGCGTTATTATATCAACAGAAATCTCTGAAGCTGGCAGAAGAACAAAATAACAAAACTTCCCAGGCATATACGTTAATGAATATGGGAAGCACTTATCAAGACATGGGTGATACTGTAAAATCTGAGCAATCTCTTCTTAAAGGGATTGAAATTGCAAAAAGCCTTGATATCAAAAATGTGGAATTGTATGGCTATTCAAATATAGCGAACCTATATTTTGTTATGAATAATTGGGAAAAGAGTTACACTTACGCAATGAGGGCAGAAGAACTGGCAAAGGCAATGGGAGATGCAAGTATACAGGCTGCCAGTATGGTAAAAGCAGCCCTTGCATTGATGAAAACTAAAAAATATTCTGAGGCCGTAGCATTGACAACAAAATCAATGGCCATAGCTGATAGCGCAAAGCAGCCGCTAACCATTTACCAAGCCTATTCCGCTATGGGGTCAATATTAGTAGCCCAGGAAAAATATAGAGAAGCAATTCCATTACTGGAAAAAAGTATTACAACTCTAAAAGGTGCTGATGGTTATGACGAATCTTTGGCTGAAGCTTATAATAATCTTTCCATATGTTATGAAAAAACAGGTAATTACGCAAAGGCTTTATTAAACTATAAAGTATCGGCACAGATTGTTGATTCAGTAAGGGGAAAAGAGAACATTCGTAAGGCTACAGAGTTGAGTATGACTTATGAATTTGATAAAAAGCAAGGTATCACCAATGCCTTGCAGGCAAAGAAAAATGCAGAAACGAGATCAAAACAATTATTATTATCAGGAGGCTTATTATTGACCATTATTGTTGCCATAGGAGGATGGATTTCGTATCGCAACAAGCAAAAAGCCAACAGGCAGTTACATCAGCAAAAAGAAAAAGTTGAAACCACGCTTACAGAACTTAAAGCAACCCAGGCACAGCTCATTCAATCTGAAAAAATGGCCTCTCTTGGTGAACTTACTGCAGGCATTGCCCATGAAATTCAGAACCCCTTAAACTTCGTGAATAATTTTTCGGAAGTCAATACTGAATTGATTGACGAGTTAGAACAGGAAGTTGCTAAAGGAAATCTTGATGAAGTAAAAGTGATTGCAAGAAACATTAAAGAGAATGAAGAAAAAATAAATCACCATGGTAAACGAGCAGGGGACATTGTAAAAGGAATGCTTCAACACAGCCGCACCAACAGTGGTGTAAAAGAATCAACAAGCATTAATGCATTAGCAGATGAATATTTAAGATTAAGTTACCATGGATTAAAAGCAAAAGACAAAAGTTTTAATGCAACCATGAACACAGATTTTGATAAGACTGTCGGCAATATCAAAATCATTCCGCAAGATATAGGAAGAGTGTTGTTGAATTTATACAACAATGCTTTTTATGCTGTAAGTGAAAAGAAGAAATCAGCTGATGGAGGTTATGATCCAACTGTTTCCGTAAACACAAAAAAGGCTGATAATCAGATAACCATAATTGTTAAAGATAACGGTAATGGCATACCGCAAAAAGTAGTTGACAAAATCTTTCAACCCTTCTTTACCACCAAACCAGCCGGGCAGGGGACAGGACTGGGATTGAGTTTGAGCTATGATATTGTAAACGCACATGGCGGAGAGATCAAAGTGGAGACAAAGGAAAATGAGGGAACGGAATTTATTATCCAATTACCCGGATAAGTGTTCTCCTGTTTTGGGTTCCTCTATAATGTAATAAGTGTCACAGAAAAGGGAGTTAGTTGGTTCTTGCATTGTTAATAAATACACTTTTCACTTGATTGGGATCACTGATTGTTTTGAAAAAGTCATCGAGGTATTGGGTCAAATCTTTTTTGCTCCTCGAAGTGAGTAAATCAAAATTACTGATCAGCGCATAAATATTATCTTTTTGCTTCTTAAAAATATCCACCACATCATTAATTATTTCTATGGGTATAGGAAATCCACGGTAAAGTCTTTGCTGAACATTTTCAATGTCAAGTTTTTCGTCAGGCACAGCGTAATCAGAGTTCACGAAACCTGCATAATCAAAATCGTAGGGAACCACATAAGGTCTGTGAGTAGAATCAATTTTCGAAAGAAGCAGCCGGGTATTGTGGTTTACGGAAACACCCCAATCTGTATTCCCAATCATATACTCAAAAATTGCTACTGTAGCCATTTGTCTGTCGTCTGTTAGTCTTGGATCTATTTTGCCAACCTTCCAATAAGTACATTTATTTCTTTTTGCAAGATCTTTGATATCCTCCATCAGAAAAGCATACTCAGTAATTGTTTTCTTTTTCCCGGTGCTGTCAACTAAATTTAGATTCAATAACCGAACTCGAAAGCTCATTTCAGTGACCAGGTTATAGATCTTATAAATCAAGAATTCTTTCAATAAATATTGTTGATTTACGTCCGATGTTTTACACTCGCTTACTAGTTTCAGGGCACCGAAAGATTTCACTCCTGAAGATTTTTCATGTTTAAATAATACCTTGAGCGGCGGTACATAGCAAAAATCTTTCCGAAAATGACCCCTTACCTGAAGAGAAACGGGTTCATTTAAAGCAGAACTACCCGTTAGGTCCATTGATAAATTGGCGGGCAATTCTGTATCCGGCTTATTTTTTTGCCTGAAAAGTTCGGCCATCTTGCAGGTTATTGTCGCATTTAATATTGATGTGTCTTTAAAAAATTGTACTCTGTCAACAGCAGTGGTTTGGCTATATATACTATGACCAAAAAGGAAGGAACAAAAAGATAATATGATCAGACATTTCTTCATAATAAAATTATTTTTAGAAAGTAATAGTGGAATTATCGGTTGGAAAATGGCCATATTAAATTATAAAAAAAACCTCTACAAAAATTAGTTTTAAACCTAATACACAACCACCAATTTCAAGCCAGTTAATTTAAGTAAAATCAGCGTCAATTCATTCAGAAATACAAAGAGTAATAGGATTATTTTTTATGTTTATGGTTCTTTTTTGGTTGGAGGTTTTCATCAAGTACGAGCTTCTGTATTCCAACCTTTCCCAAATTATCAAGGTCTTCTACCAGACCCTGGTCAGAAAGATCTAGTGTATGAGAATTTTCCCAGTCGTAATGAGCAATCTTTTGCAACCTTTCAATTACAGGGGCATCATGCACTTCAATGGCAAGTTCGCGGCGGTGGTCAAAACTTCCGGGCGCTAAATTTATTGAACCAACAATAGCCCGGCAACCATCCGCCAGTAGCATTTTGCCATGAAGTCTCAGGTATTTTAGTTTATGTATTTTTATTCCCACATCATCCATGATCCTCAATCCACCTACACCTTCCACCAACGACTCCATTTTGAGTGTATGGGGAGGCCGTGCCATCACGTGTACTTTTACACCCCTGCTGGCGGCATGCACCAGCCGCTCAATAATTACCAAATCCTGGAATCGTTCGTTTTGTACAAAAAGCGTATGCTTTGCTTCATCAATAAATTTTGCAATTCTTGTCCTGACGTTATTACTACACCATATCAGGTTCATATTTTCACCGGGATCAAAATTTTTACGATGCCAATCAGCTTCGAAGCACAATATAATTTCCTTCACTTCATGAAGATGATGTGTTATGATGGCATAATCCCGTGTTTCTGTAAAATTTTTTGTTTCCCAGTTCAATGATTTTATGAAAGCAATATTTTCATCTATCACCATTGATTTTTCATGAGTGATCGTAAATTCCGGGTTGCTGTCACGAACTTCTATTCCGGCCTCTTCCAGTTGATTTCGGGTATCTTCATTTTCTTCCTCCCCGCTTCTGCGTGAAGGATTGAGCATGACTCTTACACTCACTCCCCTTTTCTTTGCCGCAATTACGGCATTTATCAGTGAGGGATCGGAAAACAGAAACATCTTAATCAATATGGATTCCCGGGCATTTTCAATAGCATCAATTATTTCCTTACCGGTATCATCAGGTAAAATAATTATTGATCTGTGAGACATTTGCTAATATTTTATTGCCTTATAAATTTAAACATTTATTCAGTCGTTTTATCAATGGAATGATTTGTGATCTGCCCAGGTCTGCGCATTATAAAGGTCGGCATAAATTCCTCCACTATCTATTAATTCTTCATGAGTACCTTCTTCTGCCAAAAATCCATGATTAAGAACAATAATTTTATCTGCATCCCTGATAGTGCTGAGCCGGTGGGCAATGGTTATTACTGTTCGTCCAACCATCAGATTTCCCAACGCCTCCATCACGGTCTTTTCGGATTCCGTATCAAGAGAAGCTGTAGGTTCATCCAGTATGAGAATCGGCGAATTACGAACTACAGCCCTGGCAATTCCCAGGCGCTGTTTCTGACCTCCCGAAAGCGTAACACCTCTTTCGCCTACCAGGGTATCATATCCGTGTGGCATATTCGAAATAAATTCATCAGCGTTGGCAAGTTTTGCTGCCTGTATTATTTCCTGTTCAGTAGCTTCAGGCCTTCCATAAGCTATGTTATCCCTTATAGAGCCATAAAAAAGTGCCGTATCCTGTAGTACAAATCCGATCTGCTTGCGAAGGCCCTCGAGATTATAATCTTTAATATCGGTTCCGTCTATAAATACCTTTCCTGATACAGAATCGTAAAAACGGGCAATTAGGCTAACAATGGTTGTCTTACCCGATCCTGTGGGGCCACAAACACCAATACGCTGCCCCTGTTTGATCCTTAAATTGATATCATGAAGTACGGGCGATTCAGGGTTATACGCAAAAGAAACATGGTCAAAACTAATTTCCCCTTTCAATCTGCCAGGGTCAATGGCATTTGCTTTTTGGGGGATAATGGTATCTGTCCCAAGAATCGCCTGAATACGCTCCAGTGCAACACTTGCCTGGGCTACAGTATTGGTCATTTTTGCAAGATCCTGAACCGGACTAAAAAATTTATTCATATACCAAATAAATACAGTAAGGTCTCCAACTGTCATTTCTTTGGAAAGAATCAGGCCTGCGCCATACCAAAGGACCAATGCGGTACATAATGAAACGACTATGGTAACTATGGGAGAAGGAGCAGACTTTACGCGCCTTGCCCTCAATGCAGCATCTACTGTTTCCTGGCTCGCTTTTTTCAGCCGAACTTCTTCAAAATCCTGGCGACCAAAAGCATTTACAGAACGAATTGACTCCAGGCCCTGTTGCAAAACGATGAACATATTACTCTGATCCTTCCTTACTTCTCTGGTTGCCTTCTTCACAGCCTTTCTGAACCGGGCTACAAATAGCAACAAGAAAGGTGAAACGGCCAGAGCAACCAGGGTAAAGCCAACATGCAGGTAAAACATAATGCAAAGCATGCCGATAATAGTCAATGCATCAACGAGGATACTTAATAGAGTTGATGATGAGAAATCCTGAATCGTATTCACATCAGCAGTAATAGTACTCAGTAATTTGCCGGTTTGATGGGTGTCATAATAAGCTAAAGAAAGGCGTTGTAGATGATGATACATCTTGCGTCGTATATCATTTGCTACATTTTGCGCAACATTCTCGTTATAATAATTATCCAGGTATCCGGCCAGGGAACCTATGGCTGTAATGGCAATATACCCGAGTGCGACCAATGCAGCAAGAGCAAGTTTGTTTTCGTTTGAAAAAACAGAATCCAACCAGCTAAGCCATTCCGGCAATTTATGGCGGCCTACTACATTATCAATGATTATCTTTAAAGGCCATGGAGTTGCAACGCTCATTGCTGTTTCAACCAGCATTGCAATAAGAATTATGATCACTGATTTGCGGTACGGGCGTGCGAGCCCCATAGCCCAAAATATCAAATTTGGAAAAGATGGCCTTTCATTTTCATCATCACCGGGAGAAGTATTATATCCCTGGTTTTCATTACCCTTTACTTCAGGAGCTATATTCGAATAACTATTCATGCAACTCTATAGGATTAATGCCAAAATTGTTGATACATCCCGTGATTTCAATTGTCAGATGAACTGCCTTATTCTTCATTTAATATTTTCGGGCAATCACTCACTGGATTAGTCTATGATAGTTTTAATAAGATATATATCAAAAGAATATATCTCCAATAATATCATTTATGGTCCAGAATGTAAGTCAGACAAAAAGTATACAAAACCACTCAACAATAGTAAAAATAATAAAAATCAAAGCCTCGTCTTTCAAGTTAAGATGAAAAAACGAATGTGTTGTAAAAAATTCTGAAACAAAATTTTAAGCCATTAGCAGGTTGGGATATGAATGAGGATGGTGCAGAGAAACTATAGGCAAATTAGAACAAGCTACCGTTATATCTTCCAATAATATTTATTCCAGGCCGATACACCAAAATAAAAAAAGAGATGCACAATGGCATCTCTTCATCAAATATTCTTTAAAAATATTATCGATCAGGATTAGTCAAAGTTACAGGCTGCAGGCGGTAGGCATTTACATACCTTCCGTTTTGTTGGGCAGGGGTCCAGTTCGGTCCTCTCCGTATAGCATTGGTTGCTATTTCTGCCAGCTTTGTACCTTTCATGGTAGTAGCTTCCACCTGGCTAACTTTACCGGTCTTATCCACGATAAATTTTACAATGCAAGTACCATAATCAGATTCTGTAAACTCATCAATGTCTTGTTGAATGGCCTTGGTCACGTACTTTGTCCAGGCTCCTGGTCCACCGGGGAATGAAGCTTCGATTTCAACTTTGGTAAATACTTTGTCTTCATCTTCTTTTGGCGGTGGAGCGGCAACTACCTGGCTCCCTTTATCTTCTGACGGAGGGGCCACAATTCCCAAATCTTTGGTTCCTTCCACAGTTTTCACGTCAATTTTTGCCTCTTCAATTTGCTTCACTTCTGGCGGCGGCTTAATTACTTCTTCATCTTTTACGATTTTAGGAGGTGTAAAAGCTATAGTAGCAATTGGTGGTGGCGGTGGCAATTTTGGAGGAGGAGGCGGTGGTGGTGGTGGTGGTTCATTGGGCGCTGCTTCCATTACCAGGTCCTTTGTTTGTATTTCTTTTACATCTTTAGTAGACGAGAGCTTATCTGCTATGGCTGAGCCAACAAAAACCAATATAATAATAAGAACTGTGCTCGCAAGAGCAATCTTAATCCTTTTATTATAGGTCTTCCTCAGGTCATAAGCACCATACTCTTTATTTCGGCCTTCAAAAAGGATATCCAAAATATCCGATTTTAATATTTTATTAGCTTCCATGTTTTGTTTTTTTTAAGATACTTTAAATGGAATTATTTATTGAACCCCGGATGCTTTTTCCGTTTGCTGAATCTTATTATATTCATCTGCAGTTGGATCAACCATTGCATACCTCGGTATGTCATTAATGGTCATTTCGTCCAGTACATCAACTGCATTTTTATACGTCGCGTCTTTATCCGGTTTAATAATAATAAATAAATCATCTGCAGGTGTACTCTTCTTTTTATCAAGGATAAGGTTTCTTAAATCTTTGTAATTCGTTGTCTGCATCTTGGCAGGATCATTTGCGAAGTAATAATAGATAACATTTGACTTACCTAACATTAATGTTAAAGATCCTGACTCTTTTACCTTATTGATTTCATCAGGTTTGTCTGTATCCTTTGGCATGTTCAGGTTCATAGCAGTCGACTGGGCTATGGTAGTCGTGAAAATGAAAAATGTAATTAATAAAAACCCGAGATCAACCATTGGCGTCAGATCCACGCGGGTAGAAAGTTTTTTACCTTTTTTTACACCGGGGCCTTTCTTTGCTCCACCGGATTTTACTTCCATTTCTGCCATTGTAGAAAATTTTTTTTTAAAAAATTNNTTTTTGCCAGACTGCTGTGCCTTAAGATTTTCGTCGTATAAGACCGTACCTTTAGGAACATCTTCCGCATTTGTTACAAGATTATACTTATAAATGTCATTTTTCTTAAATGCAGCGATCACCTTTCCAAAAGCAGGATATTTAGTTGCATTATCCGCCTTGATCAGAAAATTAAGTTTCTTACCCTGGCCCGCCGTAACAGCTGCATTGATCCACGCCTGTAATTCATTATTGGTACTGTCATCGGGTACGCCGGGCATTTGCACATTCTTCGCCTTTTCAGAAGGTATCCTGATNNACATAACCTGCCATCATGAAATACTTCTTATCATCGGGCGT
Organism: Chitinophagaceae bacterium; assembly: GCA_003132765.1. Taxonomy (GTDB): domain Bacteria; phylum Bacteroidota; class Bacteroidia; order Chitinophagales; family Chitinophagaceae; genus Ginsengibacter. The sequence continues at coordinate 8,887 of PKYU01000328.1, forward strand.
AACCTTAAAATTTCTTTCACTCGCCAGCTCATCAAAAACATCTCCTTTAATTTCATCAGTCATATTAATAAAAACCCGGTTATCCTTATCTATAGATACCGTGAAGGCATCCTTTTGAGGAGCATGCTTATTGGAAACAGAAGAAGGGGGTGCAATTTCTACTGCTTCTGAGGGTTTAAATTGTGCTGTTAAAATGAAGAAAGTTAACAACAGGAACGCGACATCACACATAGCGGTCATATCAACATGAGTGCTTCCGCGTTTTACTTTGGCTCTTCCCANNATATTGTATGAGATAATTGCGAAAGCTGATGTGCCGATTCCAAGGGCTGTATTATACAAAGCTTCTGCAATACCTTTTGACAATTCTCTTGCTGCTTCACCCCCGCCGGATTCACCCAGGTTGCTGAAGGCACGAATCATACCAACCACAGTACCCAGCAATCCGATCAGTGTAGATACTGACGCAAGAGTTGAAAGGAAAACAAGATTTTTCTCGAGCATAGGTAACTCCAGTGCTGTAGCTTCTTCAATTTCCTTTTGAATAGCAAGGACCTTCTGTTCCGTGTCAAGTTCTGTATCGGAAATCATAGCCTTATATTTACGCAAGCCAGCTTTCATAACATTTCCTACAGAACCTTTTTGCCTATCGCATTCTGCAAGGGCAGCATCTACTTTCTTATCAGCAAGATAAAATTGGATCTTCCTGATGAAATCGGCATTTGAGCCCTTCCCGTTTGCTCTGGCAACTGTTAACCATCTTTCGATTACGAATGTGAAAACAATTAAAAAGCATCCGATCAAAACAGGTACAATGATACCACCTTCATACATTCTTGCCAGGTCGCTTTTCGGCCCGTTATGCTTTGGCCAGAAACCTCCGGCAGGATCAGGGTTAGTGAAATTATCGCTGCTTCCAATAACGAAACGCCATATGCAGTATCCTAAAACGACACAGATTATGGGTGCAAGTAAAGAAATGATGTTGCTGGATTTTTTTGCCTGAACCGAGGTAGTCGCCTTTACAGTAGAGGATGCAGTAGTATTTGATTCTGCCATAACAATAGATTTTTAGTGTTTAAAGTTTAAGATGAATTGGTTAAAATATTTGAATGTACAAGTGTAACGAAAATTAATTTGAAAATTCTAATTCAGGCAAAAAAAATTTTGTGAGAATCACAAGTTAATAAAATATTGATTCAATTTATAGAAATATATAATTAATTTCAGGTAAATTTTATTCAATAGAAACAATCGTCCTAACCTCTGTCTTTCCCGCCAAAGGTTAATAATAATTTCAAAGAAATGCTTTTTTTGCAATTTAGCAATACTAAATCCGGAGAATTTTTTTTTAGTGGGGTTATTCGTAACGAAGAGCTACTATAGGATCAAGGCGGGATGCCTTTATCGCGGGATATAAGCCTGCAAAAAGGCCTACTGCAGAACAAACTACTATTCCTAATACAACCCAAAACCAGGGTATTACAAAGCCGGTATTTAGAAGGATTCCTACTACATTCCCTNNTCTTTTTTTTGTCGCCCCTATAGCTTTTACTAACCCGATTTCACGCGTGCGCTCATTTACTGCCACAAGCATTATATTCATAAGCCCAATGGCAGCTCCTATCAAAGTGATAAGACCGATAAAAGCAGCGGCGGTGGTAATGGTGCCCAGGGCGTTCATAAATACCTCCGCAATACTATCGCTTTTATCAATCGCAAAGTTATTTTCTTCATCAATACCAACTTTTCTTATTGGCCTGAAAGTTCCTTTTGCCTCTCCGATGGCGGGATCCAATTCCTTAATATTATTAACCATTACACCTATATTATAAGAAGTGCCGTCTGTAGCAAAGAGTCTTCGGATATTATTGTAAGGGGTAAGTACCACATTATCTGCATTTAAAAATGCACTGGAGCCTTTATCCTTTAAAATCCCAATGACCCTGTATTTAATTCCAGCAACATTAATTATTTTATCAAGGGCACTTTGAATATTATCCCCGTAAAGTTTTTTTGCAACGCTGTTACCAAGAATACAGATGCTACGGCCACTCTGCACATCAATTTTATTAAGGTTCCTGCCCCCCGCCAGGGTATATCCACTCTGCGCAAGATAATTCTCATCTATCCCATCCATGGAAATATTTGGGTTTGTTTTCACTTTATCATTATTCACTATGACGTTTTGAGGGCCGGACAATGAAATACTTACAAGTGCAGGAAAACTATATCTCTCTTTAAAGAGTTTCGCCTCCTGGTAAGAAATTATTCTCCTTGCATTTGATTTTTTTTCTTTTAGAGCATTTTTTTTCGTTTTCTTCACCTGCCTTCCGCCCCCCCCGATGTGAACGGTCCAATCCCGGTAATGAATACTAAATGAATTGGCTCCCATCGTTGCAAAGCTTTCTCTCAGACTTTGGTTCATAGACGCTATTGCAGTAATGATACCGATTAGGGCGGTTATACCCAATGCAATGATTGTGACAGTAATTCCTGTGCGAAGCTTATTACTTTTGATTGTACGAAAGGCCAATGAAAAAGAATCCGAAAATTGCATAACCTTAATCTATGAATTTATTAACTGATTGAAAGTGAAGATACGCTTTCAATAGATAATTCAGAATACCATTTATCAATTAATAATAAAGCCAATCGATAACAAGTGATGGAACAACCCCGGCCACAATGATGATTGCGGCTGCTACGATGAGCAAAAATTTGAAATTTCCACTTACATCCATTGTGTGAGTTGCTTCGCGAGCAGGCTCCTTAAAATATATCGCCTGGATTACCCTAAAATAATAAACAGCGCTTATCGCAGCGCAGATGACGGCAAAAATTACGAGCCATAACTGGTGCCCGTCTCTGACAGCCGCAAGGAGCATATAAAATTTAGCAGCGAACCCAGCTGTAAGAGGAATACCCGTAAGCGATAAAAGAAATATAGCGCCGGTAATCGCTAAAACAGGCTGGTATTTATATAGCCCATTAAATCCTTCGATCGTATAATCATTCATTTTTACAAGTATGGCAAATAAGCCCATCGTAGCCACACTATATGCCAAAGCATATAATATAAGCCCTTCTTTTGCTGTATTATTAAGGGCAAATAGGGCAAACATCATGAACCCCGCCTGCGCTATACTCGAATAGGCAAGCATTCGCTTAACGCTTTGTTGAAAAACAGCAGTAACGTTACCGATCAGCAAAGTAGCCGCAGTAATGATAACGATAAGCATTTGCCATTGATGTTGAATTATTCCAAATGAAACCTGGAACAACCTGATAAAGGCTATAAATCCGGCAACCTTTACGATTGTGGCCATAAAAGATGTAAACACAGTCGGAGCCCCATCATACACATCAGCAGCCCAAAAATGAAAAGGAGCTGCCGAAACTTTAAAAGACATTGCGACCACCAATAGCACCAGGCCAGCAGCTATCATCACCGGCATTTGCCCCGTTCCCAGCTCAAGCATATTAATATAAAAAGACCCTAACGGATTTCCGCCATAAATTAAGGCGATCCCCATCAGCAACAGGCCTGTGGAAAATGNNGCAGGTTGCTTTTATCACTACCTGTAAGTATATAAGCAGGTATAGAAATAATTTCTATACCCAGAAATAACATCAGTAAAGTATTAAAGGAGGAAGCTATAGACACACCGCAAAGGATGAAGAATATCAGCGCAAAATATTCAGAAACATTACTTCCTACCTTTTCAATTTCCTTTCCATTCAGAAGAAAATAAAGAAGTGTGCAGGCAAAAGATATGGTATTGAATTGCAAGCCGAAGTTATCGAAATGAAACATACCCTTAGTATCTATCACAAAAATCTGCTTGCCAAAAAACTCCATCAGGTTAACTGCCAGCAATAAAATAATACCTCNNCCCTCCAAACATCATTACAACTCCCCAAAGTGCAGCGACTATAATTGCGTTCATAAATTACCCTGGTTTCCTTTTATCTGTTATTCGAAAGAATTCTTATTTAATACTTTTTAATATTCCCGACACGGTATCCTGGGTTAAATGCAAAACCGGGCCCGGGTAAATTCCTAAAATAAATATCGTCAATACAATTACCGATAATACCAATTTCTGATTCAGCGATATGCCGGTAATATTTTCTGTAAATGAATTTGGCATGCCAAAAAATACTTTTTGCATCATGTTAAGCATATAAGTTGCAGAAATTATTACGCTGATGCAGGCAAAGGCAGCCAGTATCTTATTATATTCAAACAAACCTGCAAACATTAGAAACTCACCAACGAATCCGTTGGTAAGCGGCAGTGCAATATTTGCCAAAACAATGATCAGAAAAAAAATTGAAAGAGCGGGAGATTTTATGGCAAGGCCTCCCAGGTCACCTATTTTGCGGATTCCTGTTTTCTTTTCTATGATATCTACTACCATCCACAATGCAATAATATTAATACCGTGATTAAACATTTCGATCATTACGCCCTGAAGGCTGATGTTATTGCGGGCAAAAATAGCTGCGCCCATTAATCCAATATGAGCAATTGAAGACCATGCCACGATACGTTTAAGGTCTGATTGAACCAGAGCGATTAGACTTCCATAAAGAATACTTATGACAGAAAGAGTTATCAGTAAGGTTTGATATTTGCCAACCGCTTCCGGAAAAATGGGAAGTAACCAACGAAGCAATCCGAAAATTCCCATCTTCACCATAAGACCACTTAAAACCATTACGGATGAGTCTGAAGATTGCTCATATAAATCCGGCTGCCATGAATGGAATGGGAATATGGGCATCTTGACAGCGAAGGCCACAAAAAACAACCAGAACAATCCTTCCTGCTCATTAGGACTCAAAGAAGCATTGTAAAATGCTTTTATAAAAAATGAATGATCAGAAAAAGTCGTTACCGGTGATGTCTGGAAATATATGTAAAGTATACCGATCAGCATCAGTAGCGAACTGACAAATGTGTAAATAAAAAATTTAAAAGTAACCCTGATTCTGAATTCACCGCCCCACCTGCTGCAGAGAAAATACATTGGGATCAAAGCGAGCTCCCAGAAAAAATAAAATACCAAAGCATCTGTTGCAACAAATACTCCGGTAATACCTGCCTGGGTCAATAACATTAATCCATAATATACGTTGATATTTTTATACTCACGTTTATGTGTAATTGCAAAAATTAATGGAAATGAAAAAGCAGTCAGAAACGTTAGAAGAAATCCCATACCATCCAGCCCTACACTAAAACTGGCTCCTATATAGGGCATCCATACATAACTCACATTATTGTAAGCCAAATATTGCGGGTGATGAGCAAAATCAGAGTAAAATAAGCTGGTGACTGATACCGCTAATGTCAATAAAGAAGAAAGCAGTGCTGCAATTTTTACGGCTTTACTGTTTTTNNCAATAATGCCTGTAAGCAAAGGAATCCAAAGCAATAGTTCAGGAAATGTATAGTAAGTGCCCAGCATCAAATTTATTTTGTAAACAATTGAATAATTAATAAGACCAGTAAACCCACCACCATTAGTAAAATATAATTTCCTACAAGGCCACTCTGCAAAAGGCGAATCTGCCTGCTGCTATAATTAACCCCTCTGCCAACTCCATTTACCAAAGCATCAATTCCGGATTTTTCAATAACATTACTAAGAAACCTGGAGAATGATTTAAGAGGTTTCACAATGACAAAATCGTAAAATTCATCCACATAAAATTTATTCTGCATAGCCCGTGTGAAGGAACCTGCCTCTTTAACCGATCCGTCAAATTTCCTAAACCTGTTCCAGGCCCAAAAGCAAACAAGAATTATAAGCACAGAAGATACAGCCATCAGCGTGATTTCAGTCTGTTGAGAGACGGGATGTGTAACCAACAGTTTATTAGAGTCAGCAAATACAGGAGATAAAAAATCTCCCAGCTTATTGCCATGGTCCAGAAATATTTCCGGTACCCCGACAAAACCTCCGATTGCAGAAAGCATTGCCAGACATATAAGCGTAAATGTTATTGCGGAAGAACTTTCATGCACATGATGCAATTGTTCTTCTGTACCGCGGAATTTTCCCACGAAAGTGAGGGCCAGCAGCCGGAACATATAAAAGGCTGTAAGTAAGGCTCCGGCGACGCCAATAATATAATACAGAGGGTTTACAGAAAATGATGCGGATAAAATTTCATCCTTGGAAAAAAAGCCTGCGAATGGAGGTATTCCGGCAATAGCAAGACATGCAATAAAAAAAGTAATGTAAGTAATCTTCATTTTTTTACCCAGGCCACCCATTTTATTGATATCCTGTTCACCTCCCATTGCATGTATAACGGATCCTGCTGCAAGAAAGAGCAGGGCCTTAAAAAATCCATGAGTCATTACATGAAATACGGCTGCCGAGTACGCTCCTACTCCTAAACCCAAAAACATATATCCGAGCTGGCTTACGGTGGAATAAGCCAATACTTTCTTTATATCATTTTGTTGCAAGGCAATCACTGCGGCAAATACAGCTGTGGACAATCCAATAATTGCAACAAATGTCATCGTGAAAGGCGACATGGAGTACATGATATTACTTCTTGCAATCATGTATATACCAGCCGTAACCATTGTTGCAGCATGTATCAATGCTGAAACAGGTGTTGGTCCAGCCATGGCATCAGGCAACCAGGTATATAATGGAATTTGGGCACTTTTACCCATGGCTCCGACAAAAAGTAACAGACTGATTCCGGTTAGAATACCCGAATTTTCAGGAGTCATGAAAGCGAGATCACCGTTATGGGAACCAAATAGCTGATGATAAGAAGTTGTTCCAAATGCATTGATTAGCCAAAAAATGCCTAATATGAAACCAAAATCGCCAATTCTGTTCATAATGAAAGCTTTCTTTGCTGCATTGTTGTAACTTTCATTTTTAAACCAGAATCCAATCAAAAGATAGGAACACAACCCAACTCCCTCCCATCCCATAAACATGATCACATAATTACCACCTATTACCAACAAAAGCATGGAAAAAACAAAGAGGTTAAGAAAAGAAAAATACCTGGCGTAGCTGCTGCTATCTTCCTCTTTCATATATGAGGTTGAATAAACATGAATTAAAAATCCAACACCGGTAATTATCAGAAGGAAAACAGATGTGAGCTGATCAATTTGAAATTCAAATGGGATACTTAATTTGCCAATTTCAATGAAAGAAAAATAAGTTTGATTTTGGGGTAGGAATCCTTCTTTTGAAACATTGATGAATACAAGTATGCTCAGGCAAAAAGAGATGAAGATTACTGAACTCCCGATAAATGCCGTGACTGATTTTGAAATTGACTTTCTCCCAAGGCC
>PKYU01000301.1 GCA_003132765.1 Chitinophagaceae bacterium
GCTATGATGGTAGAATATTTGTTATCAATAAATATGGTAAGAAAAATAGAAAAAATAAAACCCGCACCTGAAAAATTTTCTCCGGAAAAGAAGTAACTGAGGAACAAAGAAAAAAGGAAGACTACTGAAGAATATATTAAGGCCTGCCTGGAACTTATCTTTACCATAGAGCTGCAAAGCTGGTTTCAATGATCAAATAAAGGCTGTAATTTAACGAATGTATTTCTNNTGAAGAATCTGATAAACAAGCTTTTTTTGTCACAAAGATTGGCAAACCTGGGCGTCGATTTGAGATGCACCCGGGATATTTTATAACATTTATATAATGATAGTCCGATTTAAAGTGACTTTCAAATTCCTGATTTCAGTCAGAAGCTTTACTGATATCAATCATAACTTCTGAATTTTCCATCATTTTTTTGGGTAAGGCAAACAAATATTTTTGAAAGGAAAACATCAAAAGGCAGCATTATGTCTGGATGTCTGGTTAAAAATGAAAGGTATCCCAAAGGAAAACCAGTAGTTTATAAGGAAAGATGTATTATAGTAAAAAAATAATTAACGAGGTCATAAGAAATAACTGAGCATCAAAAATTGGAAAATGAAATTCAGCATCCTGGCACCAGTCGTGTTTTTTTTGTTTATCTCTTGGTACCAAATAAAAGCCGGACCTATAGATGAAGGCAGGAATATTTTTGCCCTTAAATGTATGCTCTGCCATAGAATTGAGCGGGATTCTACAGGACCCGCTTTGGCTAATGTGGAGAAAAGATATTCAATAGACTGGATCATAAAATTTGTAAAATCTCCCGGGAAAATAATAAGGAGTGGCGACACTTCTGCAGAAGCGCTTTTTATAAAATTTAACAGGACCGTGATGCCTGATCACACAGAACTTAGCGACGATGATATCAGGAATATTATTGCATACATTCAATTTCAAACAAAACAAATTGCGTCTATTGGTGCTATCCCTATGGAAAATAATGATCCCCCGGTGGAAGGAAAAAAACCGGGGAACTTCCATCATACCGGCTTCATCATATCTTTTATAATCGTAATCAGTACTTTAATCCTCGTTTTATTATTTGCAGTCCAGGTTAAGCGACTGGAAAGAAAAATGCATGGAAAAGAATGAATCTTGAAGTAAATGGCAACAAAACCAGGCGTTTCAGGTAACTTGTTTTCTTTTCCCGGATATTTTCCATATTTCCACCCAAAAGGTACTAACCAGTGCGACCAAAATACAATAGAGTACAGAACTTCCCGAAAGTACACTTAGCCTGAATAGATTTAGCATAAAAGGCAGCGTGAGCAATGAAACGATTAATGCAAGCGTAATTCCGATTATGATCGGAACTAAATTATTCTTATACCGGCTGGTTGTTCCAATTGAATATTCAAAGGAACGGTTGACAAGTGTGAGAAAAATATTGCTGAAAAGAAGTGTTATGAAAATTAATGAACGGACCATTGCCTCGTCATTTCCCTGCATGTAAAAATAACCAATGCCAAGGCAACCTGCTGTTATTACAAGTCCCTGGATAACGCTCAGCATTAATTGTTTGTAAGATAAAAAGGTACTGCTCATTTTCCTTGGGGGCCGGTGCATCGTTCCGGGTTCCATAGGCTCGTTTTCGTAAATTATAGAACAGGTAGGCCCCATGATCAGTTCGAGAAATATAACGTGCACTGGCGAAAAAATATCCCTGTATTTCCAAAACAGGAGTAAAGGAAGTGTTACAATTAATATAATTGGAATATGAATGGAAACAATATACCTGATGGCCTTTTTCAGGTTATCATATATCTTTCTGCCGAGGGCTATGGCGTCAGTCATATGAGCGAGGTCATCATCACTCAGAATTACGGAGGCTGCATTCCTTGCAACTTCACTACCTCTCTTGCCCATAGCAATTCCAATATGAGCAGCCTTTAGCGCCGGTGCGTCATTCACGCCGTCTCCGGTCATCGCTACCACTTCCCCGTTTTNNGCTTGTTTTACCTTTTGTTGCAATTCTTCTTTTGTCAATTGCATCACTTCTTTTCCGCTCAACACTTTCCGGCTGGTGTCCAGCTTTATGGCATCCGCAATGGCCAATGCTGTTTCAGCATAATCGCCGGTAATAATCTTTACACTGATTCCTGCGTCATGAAATGTTTTAATTACATGTGCTATACCGGGCTTGGGAGGATCATTGAAGGCTATCAGTCCAAGAAACTCAAATGAAAATTCTTCCTGTGATAAGGGCCATTTCTTTTCATTCCATATTCCTTTGCCTACTCCAAGTACGCGGTAACCCTGTTTTGCATAAACCAAAGACTGCTCTTCAAACAATTGAAATTCTGATTCGGTCAATGAACTTAATTTCAGAATGGCTTCGGGGGCGCCTTTGGCCGCTATGATTATTTCACCTTCATCATTACTGAAAATGTGCGTCATCATAGGCGGTTTCCCGCCTACAGGGTATTCATGTATCTGCTTAAATTGCAACAGCTTATCAGGTCTTTCTGTTCTCTCATACAATGCATGAATAGCTTTTTCCATCGGATCAAAGGGATTTGACTCACTGCTCCACATGGCATATTCAATAAGTTTCGCGGGTATCGCTGAAGCCTCATCGCAATGAATTGATTTTTTCCCTGTTGCTGAAAAAAGGTATTCGATCTGCATTTTATTTTGGGTAAGTGTTCCGGTTTTATCAGCACAAATAACGGTGGCAGAACCCAGTGTTTCCACAAAGTGCGGCTGCTTTACAATGATATTTTTATGGAGCAACCGAAAAGCGCCCAATGCCTGGAAAGTGCTGAAAGCAACCGGAATCTCTTCGGGGAGTACGCTCATGGCCAGCGTTAATCCCTGGAGAAAAGAAAGTACCAAATTCCCGGAAGTATAATAATTAAAACCAATGACAATAATGAAGGCTATGCTGCCAAACCAAATCATATTTTTAACGAATGCACTGATCTGAAGTGGAAGGGGTGTTTTTACAGTTTTTATTTCCCTGAGCGATAAACCAATTTTACTAAACATAGTTTCCCCGCCAACAGCGCTTACGCTCACCCGTGCAATACCGCTCGTCACCAACGTGCCTTTATAAACAGCATTATTCTCGCCTGCCCCTTTATATACCACGAAGGATTCACCCGTTATAATAGATTCATTTACAGAAAAATCATTGGAAGAAACAATCAGACCGTCTGCTGCAATTACGTCGCCTTCTTCCAGCAATAATATATCACCCACAACAATATCTTCTGTTGGTATATCTATTTCTATTCCGTTTCTTAAGACATTTGCTTTGGGCGCCGATAAATTTCTGAGTGCAGCTACAGCCCCCTGGCTGCGATATTCCTGGTACAATGAAATTCCGGAAACAATGAAAATTGATACCAGCATTATCATGCCGTCCACATACCGGCCAACAATTAAATAGATAATACAGGCGGCCAAAAGCAAAATAAACATGGGCTGAAGTACCACTTCTTTGATCACAAAACGCAGGATATTATGTTCTTCAACGGCAATACTGTTATTTCCATGCTGTTCCCGGGAAAGTAAAACCTGTTCATCCGTGAGGCCTTCATTTTTTTTATCCATTGTGACCATGGCGCGAAATTAGATTGATGGAAATATTAGTGTTAGTATTATTTAAAAATAAAACTTCCTGAATAAATTGAATTTTATTTTAATAGTCCATAAACATCCTTGTAGAAAGTAATCCCTCCTTTGTCATTTGCAACAGCAGTTTGGTATGTTACAAATACAGGAACCAATTTATCCAGGTTTATTGGTACCGGCACCTGGTTTTTCAGGCAGGACGAAAGAAAGGTGCTGTCGATTTTATTGTTTAATAAATAATTTGCCAGTTCAATTGGCTTTTCAATCCGGATACAACCATGGCTGAAATACCGCCTGTCCGAAAGGAAAGCCCCTTTAAAATTGGTGTCATGTAAATAGACACTGAAGGGAGAAGTGAGATTGAATTTGATTACACCCAAAGAATTATCGCATCCGATGGATTGGCGTAACCTGAAAGGAAAATAATTGCTGGAATATTTTTCCCAGTTCACCCTATGATGATTGACAATATTTCCATCCTTATCAAGGAGTTGCATATTTAGCTCATCAATGTATCCCTGATTTCTTTTGATTTTCGGTAACAGTTCTTTACCGGCAATACTTGCCGGAACGTTCCAATAAGGATATAAAATAACCTGGTTGCAATTAGCAGCGAAACGCGGCGTCCTCGTTGAAGGCTTACCAACTACCACTTTCATCTGCAAAACCAATTTATCATTTTCATAATNNATGTAGCCGAAGGTATATTTACCACGATCCATTTTTCAAAATGGAAGTGATGCATCCACCGGTAAAAATTCAGGGAAATGGCAATTTGCTTTCTTTTTGAAGAAGATAAAGAATCTGACCCATTCAACAATTTGTTTTTGAGCAGTTCATATTCCTGATCCCGTGGCTCATTAGTATATAAAAGATTAAGGAAATCAACAGTGTTGGCAATCCTGGCAATGTTTGATACAAGGTAATTATTATCGGATTTTTCATTCTTACCCGAAAGCTCATCGTACAGCATCCATTTGTCTATTCCAGAACCCTCATAAAGATCTTTACAATATGCAATAGCTGCATCAGAAAAGATCCTGTCCATCCCGGCGGCCGCCAAACTATCTTTTAATGAAAATGTAGCTTCCAGGTTTTCATTTATTTCCTCAACATGGTACGTATTTTTATTAAGTCCAACGAAAGCGGAACTGTCAATTTTATCCTTTAATGATCGCCGGAGTAAAGCTGACTGATCACCGGGGGCAAACCACAATAATTTACCCTGCCTGATCTGATAAACGTTATCAACAAGCGCTGGGTACAATTGTTTTAGTGTAGAACTATTAATCTCATACTTTATAAGATGAAAATTATTTTGGGAATTAACACCAGGGGCTAAAAAAAAAATTAAGCACTACGATAGAGGTAGCAATAAAATATATTCTGGTATGCATAATATTCTCCTTTTTCTTGACTTAAATTACATGGTTAACTGAACGGATTGAAATAGGAATATTTATAATTAAGCCCGAATATTCTCTTCGCTCAAATCTCTCTCCATAATTTCATAAAAAATCCCTACCTAAGGTTTGGCAGGGATTTTTGAGCTGTGAAAACCTTCTATTTCACTGCAATTTCCTTTACAGAGAAAACTTTTGACTCTGCCATTTTGGGAATTACCAAATTCAAGATCCCTCCCTCATAAGTTGCTTCGATTTTGTCTTTATTAACTTCTTTGGGTAAGGTGAAACTCCTGCAGAAAGAAGAATAATTATATTCCTTGCGGGAATATTTTTTATC
>PKYU01000170.1 GCA_003132765.1 Chitinophagaceae bacterium
AATTCTTCTAAGTACCCGTTCATGAATCATTCCTCGAAATATTCTTAATAATTCAGTATACCGGGATTAAATTAATCAATCAATGCTATTTCCTTGTTTTCGCTTTCCACTCTATTTTGTTAATCCTAATCAATTAAATAATTTCTAAGTAATAATGCCAATCTATTTTTCAAATAGGTGAAATAAAAGTTTCCAAAATCTTTGGAAAAATCCATATTATAATATCCGTGCATCTTCCGAGAACTTTATACAATGAACTTCTGGATATCCTAGAACGTTGATCATCAAATTTATATAATCTTTTTAAATAACTTCTCTTTTGTCTCTGCTTTAAAGTAATTCTTTAGTATTTGAACATATTTCCGATGGGGCAACATCACCCGATAAAGNNTTATTTTAAGCGGATGCAACTCTTTCATAAATTCAACAGCTTTACTTGCTTCGCTTGCTGCTGAAATAATAAAATACTTATTATCTGTTCAGTTGCGTATTCATTTATATTCTCCTTGTTAATCCTTAATCGTTTTAAGAACAAGTGACCTGTAAATTTTTCGAAGCTTTCTTTAGGAGTTTCTTTACCATTCATCTTTAATTGTTCCCATAATACGTGTATATGATTAGACATTATTACGTATCCGTATATATGAATCAATTCATGCTTCACAAGCCATTGAAAACTTTCTGTTATGATCATTTTCATTTTGTCATCCCTAAGGAGCTGTTTCCAATCCTTAATTACTGAGTCCAGAAATAAACTTCATTTAATGATTGAAGACTCTTTCGATCTCCGGAATATTCAAAAGACATTGACATAATATTTCTAAGATATTAATTCTGGAATGTCTGGTGAGGATACCAGCCAGGAATGTGTCAAAAAATAATATTTAGTTAATATAGTTTTGGTTATATTATATATTATAAATACCTTTATACTTATAAATTTAAGTTATGATAGCTACGTTTGATTTTAATGATAAGAAACTGAATAGACAAAATCAATATGAGAATATTTTATCAACTTATATTAATTTAGAATTTGATGATGATTTAAGTTCTGAAAAGTCTTTAGATATCAAATATTTCAATAATACTAGACTTAATTCTTCATTAAATCTATTGCCCAATGCTGATACACTTATTAATTGGTATAAAACTTCCGAATATTATAAAAGGTATAATGATTTTATAAGGCTTCAAAAAAGCTGGGGAATAGATATAAATTCTTATAATAACATCGAATGTCACCTTTATTATGGTAATTCTGAAAAATATCATCTTTTACATCAGTTAATCAAATACTCTGAAAATTTATCTCAAAATTATAACTCTGACGATGAGTTAATTTTTATTTCCTTAGTAGAGCAATTTTATCTCAACATCACTCAGGTTGATATAATTATTTTAAATGCATCTGGAATAAAAAAAGGTAGAGAATTATCACTCCTTTATATATATAGGAAAATAATTTACCATAAACTACTTCAATTAATTAAGTCCAAGCTTCAGCATTTAAAGATTGATCTTAAGAGATTTTTTAGAAATATAATTCAATTTCTTTTTAAAAATATGGATGATGAGGCGCACGCTAATAATCTTTTTAATCATAATTCAAAAGAAAAAAGATTATTAACTTATCTAAATACTAATAAATGGATAATCAAACCNNAGATTAATAAATGGATAATCAAACCAGGCTTCATCATCTCAGGAATATATTCAAAAATAATATTTTAACTTATCAAGAAAAGATAGCATTAGAATCAGCAATTGAAATATTAAAAAATAATGCCACAAAGGAACAATTAATTGAAGTTGCAAAAATTTTGGCAACGTTATTAACTTTAAGTGCAAAAATTCTTCATTCATGAATATTGGAAATGCGATTAAGGAAATTAGAAAGAAGCAAGGTCTAAGTCAATCAGATCTTGCTAAAGCTGCTCAAATTACACAAGCNNATAAACCTACAAAAACTAAGTACTGCCTTAAAAGTTCCTGAATCGCTTATATATGTAATGGGAATGGAAAAAGATGATGTACCAAAAGAAAAAAAATTATTGTATGACAGTCTTTTTCCTGTAATAAAAAGTTTAGTTATGGAAATCGCTGTTAAAGACTGACTTTACATATGCTTTGTGAAAAATAAGGAGATATTATATTAGTTTTTGCCATGACAAGTTTTATATTTTTTTCAGCTGCCGCAAGGGCAACGGTCGTTTCTTCCCACTTTTGGGGATTTTCTTTTAATAGGATCATTGAAAAAACCATCCAAATGGATATTTTTTTGTATTTCGGGTTGTAGATTCATGTAGACTCGCTGAGCTAAATTTTTAAAATTCTCCTTTCCTAATTTTTGAATGATACCATATATCCATTCCCTTACAACAATTAGTTCCGATTCGTTTTCTATCTCATTATATAAAGCGAATGATTTAAAAAAATATTCTAGGGCAGTATCATTTTCTTCATTGTTAAAATAAGTAGTGCCAATATTATTAAAGACACAAGCAATAGATCTTTTATCANNTATTTTTCCTTGCTGAATAAATATGTTTCCAATAATATTGAGACATTGGCAGATACCCGATTCATCTCCTATTTCTTCACTCAATTTTAAGGCATAAGTAAGTTTTGCATACCCCTTTTCCAGGTTACCTTGCTCAAATAAAGTTTTGCCTATGTTTCTTTCATAAAGTGGTAACTCAATTCTATTGTGGTTAATTTCAGCTATTTTTACAGATTCACTATAGAACTCCAAGGCCTTGTTGAACTGCCTTCTTTTACTAAATATATTTGCTAGATTGTTATAAGATGCCGAAACTCCATTCACGTCACTTATTTCCTTTCTAATTTTTAGTGCACTATAGAGTTTTTCCTGTCCNNTACCAAACCAATATCATTTAAAGCTCTCGCTTTTTCATTTAGTAATGAATGAGTTTCAGCAAATTCTAAAGCTCTTTCAAAATGAAATAATGACTCTTTATTTTCGCCTCTTCGAAAAAGAATTTCCCCATATTTTATGATGCCTTCCGTTTTTAGTATGATATCATCTGAATATTGAATTGCGTTTTCAAAATGACTTATTGCTTTGTTCCATTCCCCTTTTATTTGAGCAATATCGCCAAACAAAATATTAAAAATGGG
>PKYU01000093.1 GCA_003132765.1 Chitinophagaceae bacterium
ACTTACAGGCATTCAAAATTCTAACTTCATTTAAAAACTGAGAAAATGTCTTGTGTGTTCGGCTTTTGAAGTATCTACAAAAAGATGATTTAGAAAGGTTTGCAAGATCTGCAATTTCTTCAATATTAATTTCTTCGATATAATTATCCGTAATAAAATTTATTACTTTATTTAGCCGTTCTTATTGAAGTAGCGCATTATACCGCTTTTGCAAAAATTGAAAAGAAGCTTCGGAAAAAAGGATTTGTCAATGATACGGAACCGGTATTATCTGCCGGTATATTGTTCAGGGAATCATCGTGGATGTAATGCCTACTGCAGACAATATTCTCAGATTTACCAACCGATGGTACAAGGAAGGATTTGACGCTACAATAGAGTACCTGATAGATAATAGTTATATCATCCGTATTTTCAGACCCGAATATTTTATCGCTACCAAGCTCGAAGCTTTGAATAACCGCGGAAAAAAGGATGGCCTTACCAGTAGTGATTTTGAAGATATCATATTTGTGCTGAATAGCCGCTTCGTAATCTGGAAAGAAATGGCGGAAGCTCCCCTGCACTGAAAGACTGGCTGAAGAATGAATTTAAAAATTTACTTGATAATTCGTATATCGATGAATGGATCAGTGTGCACCTCGATTACCAGGAGCAAAGCAGAATAAACTTTATAATGGGCGCTATGCACGAGTTTGTGGATACATAAGGTCAAACAAAATCTGCACAGTCCGCTACATGAAAAATAAAAGAAATAAAAATTATACTTGGGGATTATTCCTATGATGTGAGGTTAAAGAAATGAATTTTAATTAATATTAAATTCTTCTTCAGTCAAGCAATCCTGATGTAAAAGTAGTGTGTGAAAAAACGGCTTGCAAATCAACTTATCCTGTTTTTATTCATCTTAAACGTATAATGTATTATGAAAACCCTTTCCAGCGCTGTATTTTAATTTTTTTTGTGATACCCAAAGAAAATGTTACCTTTTTGTTAAGCGGTAATTTTGCTTGAGTATTAATATTAGCTAAAGAGGCAATGAGGACAATGGTTACAATTTCATCGGCTTGGTATCAAATAATTTATTGATCATTGCTTAAAATTTTATAACCCATGTTATGAAATGAATAATTGGCATAATTCTCTTAACAGAAAATTTTCTGATTGAAACAGATTCCTCAAATATTTCATAAATTATATTTTTGGATTAGTTTGTACCTTACAATTTATTAAAGTATATTATAACAAATGCGTCCTCAATTTCATAAGCTTCCTTTATCGACTGACTCTTCTTTTTTATTTATGTGTTGGGAATGTAATTATTTTGATAAGCCCTGGCATTTTCACAAAGAATGTGAACTTGTTTTAATAGACAAAGCTGAAGGAACAAGATTTATTGGAGATCATGTAACCCACTTTAAAGATGGAGATCTTATTTTAATCGGTCCCAATATTCCTCATTTATATAGGAATAATGAAGAGTATTATAAAAATAAAGGCCTCGTTGCAAAATCTATTTTCATACATTTTACTGATGACTTTCTTGGTAAAACTTTTTTTGATTTGCCTGAAATGAAATTAGTCCGGCGATTGTTGGATAAATCATCTTTAGGATTTGAGATTCAAGGGAAAGCCAATCAATACGTTAAGAAAAAATTGATTGGCATGCAGCAAGAACTTCCAACTAAACGTTTATTAAGTTTATTGGATATTTTAATATTTCTTTCAACCAGCAGTGATTTAAAATTTATTTTATCAAGTGGATTTACAGCAAACAATAGTTATGATACGGATAGAATTAATATTGTATTGCAATTTATAATGGAGAATTATACCAATGATATTTATATTAAAGAAATTGCTTCCAAATTAAATATGAGTGTAGCATCTTTTTCGCGCTATTTTAAGCATCATACAAGGAAAACATTTTCACATTATGTAACTGAAATACGAATTGCTCATGCTTGCAGATTATTAATGGAGGATAATTACAATATTTCGGAAATCTGTTATTTAAGTGGATTTGATAATTTATCAAATTATTACAGACATTTTAAAAAACAGATTGGTGTTATTCCGAAAGAATATAAAAACAGGTTTTTATCAAATGCCCAGTCTCAAATATGCTAAGTTTAGTGCAACTTGAAAACCCACCGCCTTTGGCGGTGGTAATGTTCTGCAGGCTATGCCATAACTTTATGTTCTGCCGGCGGGAAAATATAAGAAGTTATCACATGTAGTCTATAAGTGTGATTATCACATAGTATGGACCCCTAAGTATCGTTTTCGGATATTATTTGGTGAATTAAAGAGCCTAGTTGAAAGCGATATTAGAATGTTGTGTGAATGGAAAAGCGTTGAAGTTATAGAATTGAATGTACAAATTGATCATATTCATATAGTATGTTCAATACCACCAAAGGTTTCAGTTTCAGAATTGATGGGAGTTTTAAAAGGTAAGTTGGCTATAAAAATATTTAAGAGTTACCCAAAATTAAAACAGAAACCATATTGGGGAAATCACTTCTGGTCAAGAGGATATTTTGTTACAACAGTAGGAGTGGATGAAGAAATGATAAGGAGATATGTCAAATATCAAGAGGGGGAGGACAAAAGAGAAGAAAGCCAAACCCGGAATTTTGATTTGTTCACGCCACCGCCAGAGTCCTAAAGAGGGCTTTGCCCGATGTTTTCAACCCACCTTCTACGAAGGTGGTGGTTGAGTTCAATTAAATTACTACCCGTTGAATAATTTTTGATGAATCACCTGTCAGATTACTCAAAAGTCCAAATTGTTGATCTTAATAATCAAAGCAAATTTAAATACTACAAACACTTTAGATTGTTTAAAAAACTTTGTATCAATATNNATTTCAGGATAAAGACGTTTCTCCCCCTTTAAATGCCAAATTAATTAAACATTCAAAGTATCTGTTCTTATAATTTTCAAAGCTTCAATTAAAGTAATGAGGTTGAGAATTTTTATAAGAAAGTGAATGAGTTTATTCGAGTTATATCATATTTTACGAATAAAACATTGTTAATAAATACATTTACGTTAAAAAAGTATTCATATTAATTAGATTATCGAATATTTATAACTTAACAGAACATTAGTTTTG
>PKYU01000040.1 GCA_003132765.1 Chitinophagaceae bacterium
ATTAGTAACTGATGGCATAGTGGATACAACAATACCCGGATGGATCGTGGTTTCCACCAGCAAAGACGGAGCCTTGCCACGGGATGGAAGAGAGCATATCCTTGACCGGCATCCCTCATCCCAGCAGGAACTGAAAGCTGCAGATGGATGGATACAGGTANNAAACACCTTCGGTCGATAGTTTTAGCATATCCGGCGCCGTTACTATTGACACTTTACTGCCTCCGAAACATTGGGAGGTAAGGATTGCCGGATCAGATGATGGCAAAGATTGGAAAACCCTGAATACTGCATCCGGCGACAGTCTGCCTGGTGAAGATGCCATGACCAATATAGCCAGGCGATTTTCTATTGACTTGTCGAAAATGCCCTCACAACAGCTTGCCTTTTTCAGGAGGTTTGCATCTCGTAACAGGCGTGTGCTCGGGTATAATTTGCCCTTATCGCATTAGGTTCATTTTAAATATTACAGGCTAAACTTAAAGAGCGAAATGGCGGAAAACTGGTCCATAAGCGACCTAACGTTTTACTATAACGGAAAAGCTGCGCCCATCGGCGGACCGTACCAATTTTCCAGTGCCTGGAAAAGTGCCGGAAATNNGTAGACCTTGGAGCTATTTGCACATTTGACCAGGTGAAGCTGGACTGGATACGCAGGGCTGAAGGAGGTCTCATACAAGTGTCAGATGATACAGTATCATGGAAAGATGCAGCTCCCCTAAGATCTTCAACGGGTAATCATGTCACCATCCGGTTTTTCAAAAACATTAAGGGCAGGTATGTGCGCCTGCTAATGACCAAACCAATGAATGGGAATGATGGATACATTCTTAGTGAAATGGAAGTGATGGGAACAGGTGGCCCGATCCCGGTGCCACATGCCGCATTAAAAGAAACCAAAGATGGAATGCTGTACCTTGCCGGCGGCGACTGGAAACTACAACGGGCTTCGTTGGTAAAAGGTGATGGGCCTGAAATATCCAAGCCTGGTTACCAGGACAATAAATGGTTGATTGCTACAGTTCCGGGCACCTCCCTGGTAAGCTACCAGAATGATGGGGCACTGGCGGACCCGAATTATGGAGATAACCAGTTTCTTGTTTCCGATTCTTATTTCTATGATGATTTTTGGTACCGTGATGAATTCAATACCCCTGATGGTTATAAGGGGAAAAAAGTATTTCTTAATTTTGATGGTATAAACTGGAAAGCGGAAATCTTCCTGAATGGAAGTTACATGGGGGAAATAGAGGGCGCCTTTAAAAGAGGCAAGTTTGATGTATCGGGTTTATTAATTCCGGGAGGNNCGTGCGCATAATAAAAAATGAAACACCTGGATTTCCTACGGAACAAAACCGAAACAGCACTGATGCAAATGGGGGAGAATTGGGAGCTGATAATCCTACTTTTCATGCCTCTATCGGGTGGGATTGGATACCAACTATACGTGGCCGTAACACGGGTATTTGGAGTAAAGTCTACCTTTCAGAAAGTGGCCCGGTAACAATTGATGACCCTTATGTTTCTGCTAAACTGCCGCTCCTCGACACAACCTCAGCCAATGTAAGCTTTTCCGTAAACCTAAGGAATCATAGCCCAAAAGCAGTAACAGGAAAGTTAGTTGGAAAGTTTGGCGAAATTAGTTTTGAACAACCTGTTACCCTGGAAGCTTCAGAAACAAAATCCATAATGCTGGATTCATCCACCAATGCATTTTTAAAAATAATAAACCCGAAACTTTGGTGGCCCAATGGATATGGAAACCAAAATCTATATAAAGTTCAGTTGGATTTTGTAACCGGTGATGGAATACTATCTGATTCAAAATCTTTTAATGAGGGTATTCGTGAAATGACTTATACAGAAGATGGCGGAGCTCTTAGGTTTTTTGTGAACGGGAAGCGTTTTGTTCCTTTTGGAGGCAACTGGGGTTTTAGTGAAGATATGCTTCGCTACCGGTCAAGGGAATACGATATTGCTGTGCGCTACCACAAGGAAATGAATTTCACTATGATTCGCAATTGGGTTGGCCAGATTGGTGATGAAGCTTTTTACGAAGCCTGTGACCGTTATGGAATAATGATCTGGCAGGATTTCTGGCTCGCCAATCCTTCCGACGGACCTGATCCCATTCACCCGGAAATGTTCATAAAGAACATGGAAGATTTTGTAAAGAGAATCAGAAATCATCCCTCCATAGGCCTATACGTTGGGCGTAATGAAGGTAATCCACCGAAGGAGATTGAATCTGCCTTAACAAAAGAATTACCTATCCGTAATCCCGGAATTAGATACATTCCTAATTCAGCATTTGGTACAGTAAGCGGAGGCGGCCCATATGGATTAATGCCACTGAAGTCATATTTTCAAAACAACCGGGCCCTCAGCAAATTGCACAGCGAAATGGGGATGCCCGATATAGTTACTTATGAGAGTTTTAAACAAATGATGCCTGCAAGGGATATTTGGCCGCAATCTTCTGATTGGGGCCTTCACGATTTTACCTTGCAGGGGGCTCAGCATGGAGAAAGTTTTAATAAAACAATTGAAGATGCATTTGGTAAAATTGATAACATGAAAGAATGGTTGAGCCTTGCCCACTGGGTGGAGTACGAAGGGTACCGTGCTATGTTTGAAGCCGAGGCAAAAAACAGGATGGGTTTGCTTCTCTGGATGAGCCATCCTGCCTGGCCTTCATTAACCTGGCAGACTTATGATTATTACTTTGAACCAACTGCCGCTTACTTCGCCAGTAAAAAAGCCTGCGAGCCATT
Organism: Chitinophagaceae bacterium; assembly: GCA_003132765.1. Lineage (GTDB taxonomy): Bacteria > Bacteroidota > Bacteroidia > Chitinophagales > Chitinophagaceae > Ginsengibacter. Next base: position 2,775 of record PKYU01000040.1, read on the forward strand.
GCATATTCAATGGAACCCTTTAAGCGACAGCATAGAAGTAGTAAATTATGCTGTGACTGATGGATCACGTTTAACGGCTTCGATGCAGGTTATTAATTTGGATGGTACCGCTACCTNNACCTTCAAAAACCAGCTTCTTATTGATTGTCCTGAAGATAGTACAGTTCATCTATTCCCTGTAATAAAACCTGATGGGAAGGACAGCATCTATTTTGTAAAGCTTGAACTTAAAAAAGATAACCATATTATTTCCCAAAACCTTTATTTACGGGGTCCTTCGGAAGAAACAACCGGTGGAATAGGTAATTTAAGGGCGGTTCTCAACCTCCCGAGCGTGAAACTATTTTCCTCAACTAAAGGCNNGAAACTGTTTTAAAGAATGAGACCAAAATTCCTGCGATTAATATTAGGTTGAAAGTAATTGGAGACAAAGACAGGAAAAGAATATTGCCTGTTATTTTTAATGATAACTACATTACGCTGATGCCGGGTGAGCAAAGAACCATTACAATGCAAATGAATAATGCAGACACCCGAGGGGAAAAGCCTGCCGTTGAGATGGAAGGATTAAATTTGAAATAGATCAGTTAATTCACTTAATTAATTATTGCCTGATCTTGCGGGCAAAAGTATTCTGAATTCCTTTCAGGGAAGAATAAAAAAGATAAGCCCCGGTTGAAACCGGGGCCGTATACCAAAACTAACTGCTTATGAAAAAAATTGTCTTAAACAATTCAAAATCTGGTGTAAAATTAAAGGGAAGTAGAAAGGGGGACTAAGGAGAATCGCCCGATCGGCATTTTCAATCGGTGATTCCTATTATTGGGGCTTTATGATCCAGGAAAAGACCTGATGCCGCAAACTTAACTGCACAAAATAAAGTTGAAACTACTTACCTCCCATGGGGATTATTTAAAAGAAATTCAATTTGCTTTTTAGCCTTACTTTCAGTTCTTTTATTTTTTTACAAATTTATTTTTTAATTGCTTTTTCATAAAATTCAACATATTTCTCCGGGGTAACTTTAGCAGCCAGCCGGCCTATTAAATCATAAGGAATCTTGTCCATTTTTTTAAAACGTATACAACTCTTTCCCATATCCAGCTTTCCCACTCCGGCTTTAGTATATTCTGCAATAAACCATTTCAATATTTCAGAATTAGCGTATACCACCATACTATACACAGCAACAAAATTCTTTTGTGATGCCAGATTCATAAATGGGAGTGGGTCTTTTGGATTGCAATGATAACCCGCGGGATACATCGAATGTGGTATCACATAGCCAATCATTCCATAACCCATACATTCTTCAAATCCTTTAGGAAGATTTTTTTTCATTGCCTCTCTTAATTTTGTTATCACTCTTTTCCTTTCTTCAGGTAATTCTGTGATGTATTGATCAACGGCTGTTGCTTTCGATTGCATATCCTTTTCTTTTATGTTGACTGCTTTGGTGAGGTATCAAATGCTCCCTTTCGAAGGTGAATCCCATATTCCATCTATGCTTTCATACAAGCTAGGAAATTTGTCCAGCCTTCGGTATTTCGTTTAAGTCATGTGATGCAGGCTTCAAAATCTGTATACCGGTTTTGATTTCTAATTTTTCCTTTGCAATTTTATTTCCCCTTTTTTGTAAATTTTTTGGAGGCCTTTACAAACCTGTTAAAATCATGCGCAAGCTTCACCCAATACTCCAGTTTCTTTTTCGTATTCAATTCATTTATATCAACAAAAACATAGCCCTTCATGATTCTTCCGGTAAAGTCCATTGGTTTGCAACCATCTTTTTCTATCACTTCATCAAACAGTGCAGGATCAAGCCGAACCATTAGCCTGTCTTTTTCTACACCAATACACATTTTATCATTCACCATAAAACACAACCCCCCGAACATTTTCTTTTCCACTACGTTTTTATGAGTGGCTGCGATGATTTCCCTGGTTCTGAGGGTCAGTTTTTCGTTGTATGACATGATTCATTTTTATTTAAGTGAATACTTCATCAAAATCATTTTTGCATAGAAGCAGGAATATTGTGTAAGGCAATTCTGTTCCCTTTGGTATCACTAAACACAGCCATATCACCATATTCCGGACTGATAGTAGTTTTGGGAGTTGTGATCTTTCCTNNTTTATGAAGTCCGCCGCTGTCTACCAGGGTTCCGCCAACTCCATCCATGGGGTCATCCAGCGGAAACATCCGCATCTTTATATTTTGGAAATCCATTGGAGTTAAACTGATTTTAAAAATGGCTTCGTAAAATTTTTGTGCCCTGTCAATGTCGGTGGTTGGTATTTCAAACCAACTGATTGCATTTTTCATAATTGTATGTTTTATTTAGTAATTGCATCACCCAGTTTCTCATACACTTCATCATTAGGTTCCCATAATTCCACTCGATTACCTTCACCATCGAGGATATGAACAAATTTTCCATAATCGTAATTCTCAATATCATCAACAATGGTTATTCCTTCTTTTTTTAATTGGGCAATCAGTTCTTCTAAATTTTCAACGCGATAATTGATCATTTACTGCTGCGAACCGTCCCCAAAATAATCCGTGTCAATGCTCATGGGGCTCCATGACGTAAAACCTATTTTATCCTCATTACCGGATTGTCTCCATTCAAAATTAGCTCCGTAAGGTCCCATCATCACACCGAGGTGTTTGGCGTACCACTCTTTTTGGGCATCAGGATTTTTACATTTGAAAAATATGCCACCTACAGCAGTTATTCTTTCATATTTTAATTTTTGGTTAAAATACTATTTTTGCCTTTTCTATCTAAATAATATTTTATGAGTGGCGAATTGCTTATGGAAATTCGATTTATCCAAGTTCCTTTTCAAAACATAAACTACCAATAATGCCGACATATTGGCCATAGTTGGGAATCCGTTGGTAACCATTCCTGGTATATAAAAGTATTGCTTCAGGCTGCTTTATACCTGTTTCCAATATGCATTTTTTATAAGAAAGTTCAAGTGCCCAGGCTTCCAGTTCGCTTAATATTTTAGAAGCAATTGCTTTTCCCCTGCTTTCGGGTCTTANNATACATTCGCTTAACTTCCATTGTGTTTGCATCGAAAGCTTTTATGGCACCGCAACCCAATGGAATATTATTTTCATAGGCAATCACTGGATGTTTTATTAAGTCAATCTTATTGAATTGGGCGTAGAAAGAATGATCTTCTCCGTCCCTTATTGCTAAGTCAGTGTCAAGGTGTTTCACCAATTCAATGAAGTCCTGATTATGGGAATCTGTTCTTACTGTTTTGATCACTTTACGCTAATATAATACGTGATTGAAAATGAAACTGCTTTAAATTCCAAAATAAAGATAAGAATTCAGCAATTTAATCTGATTTCATTAGGTCCCATCCGGGTCTTCTTTGAGAGAACCGGCTACGAGAAAATTAGAACCGAATGAGTCAATTTATAAAAAATATTAACTGAATAATTTAAGTCACAGGCAGGCACAGGTCAGTTGACCTGCACCAACCTGAACCCGGGAATATGGTGAGCGGAATTTATGTTATCAGCCCAACTATGACCATGAGCCATACCCATGCAGTACCCTCAACCGGGATGCGGTAAATCAGCTTTTAACTTTACATTATCGACACCAGGAGAATAAAATACAAAACTGCACGTTATTTGCATACCGACGTATATGGCTAAAATCTTTGTTATAGACGATGACAAAAACCTGCTCAAGGTGATGAAATCATTGCTGCATTTAAACGGCTTTGATGTATCCATATTCAGGAACTGGGAAATCGCCTATAGGATCATGAAGCGGTTTGAGCCCCATCTTATATTATTGGATGTTTTTCTAATTGGCATTGATGGCCTTGAAGTATGCCAACGGTTTAAAGCCTCTCCTTATACAAAACATATCCCTATCATTTTTTGTTCAGGCTACCCGGAAATTGCGAAAACAGGTATTGATGATTATGGCGCTGCCGATTTTATTGCCAAACCCTTTGAGTTGAAAGAACTGATCAGTAAGGTGCAATCGGCTCTAATAAAAAGGTAATTGTTGTACTTTGTTGGTACTGACAATGGTTTCAATAACTATTTCTTCCTGCAAATGAAAAGCTCCATGTTTTTGCATGGAGCCTTTTAAATATGAAAGCAAATTTATAATACTTTATTTCAGTTTGCGCATCTTTGAATCAACGTAAACAATCTTGCCATCTTTCAATTCATTATCGTCCTGGAAATAAGCTGAATCCACCTTGCCTGTTTTATACGTATCAATTTCTGTATACCAAACTGAAACCCAGTCTGCATTTTTATCGTTGAAGTGTGTTGGCAACCATACACTAAATTTTAATTCCACTTTGGAAAGGCTGTCCCTCATTTTTGAGGCCATTTTCATCAATGAATCATTTGAGCCTCTGAAAATATAACCGTTTGGAAATAGAAAAAGAGCCGTATCAGCAAATGTATTCTTCAGTGCATCCATATTGCCATCTTCCCAGGCTTTATAGCTGTTTAATACTGCCAGGGAGTTACTGTCTGACCCCAGCACAAAATCTGTTGAATACGTCGGAGTAAAAGGCATCGTCAGAGCCGGACCGGCGCTCTTCGCTATAGCGGGCGCATTACCTGTGTTGCTGTTGCAAGCAGCAATAACAACCGGAATTAAGAAAACGGAAATCAATTTTTTCATGTTTGTTTTTTTGATTGTAAATATTAATTAAAACAGATTACTTCCAGTGGTCCGGAGTGTTAGTAATCGCAAGGTAGAGAGATTGGTAATAAGATAGAAAATTAAAGTAATTTATTGTCCGGTACAAATGTTTTTGGAACAATTTTATTCCTACCTTGTATTTTCTTTATTACTTCTTAAATCAGTAAGAAGCTGATTTTAATCCCTCCTCGGTTGAATTGGAAGTATCTCTTACCCTAAATAGATGTATGCTGGTTTTCGTGTATGACTAAACCGCGGATGCAGATTCATCCTGCTCAATAGCGAAAGCAGCAAAATAAAGTACCACTCCTTATTAATGGGAGATTCAATCCGGCCTCTGGATAAATTCGATAATTATTGATAGATTTTTCTCAACATTAATAAACAAAAGTGGAGACCAGAACCCACTTCAAAAACGGGGCGGAAACCGAAAAGCCATATGAGTAGGAATATTTAAATCAAAAATCATGAATCAAAAAAACATTTTTACAGTTATCGGTGTGATCCTTGTGCTGCAGGGCATCGCATTCTATTTGATGGGAGACAAAATGAGCTCACAGACTTTCCCCAACCTTGACGAAGCCGGGAGAAGTGCCTCAATCAATCTCTTGCAGGTGATATCAGTGATGTCAATATTAATTGGGCTGATTTCTTTCGCGGTACGATATTCCCCCCAGGTTTTATGGGCATTCACTATAGGCTTTGCTTTGTTTGGCCTCAATTCCCTAAAACATATGTTTATAAACCATATAAATGTGCCCGTAATTGCTCTCGTAATTCAAATTGGAATTGCCCTGGTTTGTGCCTATTTGTGGTTTCAAAACAAAAAACCCCAGACATCCTGAGCATTGATTTTGGCACCTTCAAAGAGCAAAAGAAGAACCGGCGGATACCGCTTAATTTCACCTGCTTGTCCGGCATTCCTGAATTTTGAAAGGGTTGNNACCCAGGCCCACCAGAATCAGCTGTCAGCCATCAGCTCATTGCTCAAACCTCCCACCTCAAACCTATTCATACCCAAGTTCCACAATAAACTCCGCAAATTCTCCTTCAGCCGATTCCACTTTCAGTTCACCTTCGTGGGCCTTAATGATATCGTAACTTAAGGAAAGTCCAAGTCCTGTACCTAATCCGGTAGGTTTGGTAGTGAAGAAAGGCTGGAATATTTTATCAATAGATTTCTTTGAAATGCCCAATCCGTTATCCCTTATGGTAATGATTACCTTGTCCACCTCACGTTTAGTGGTTACCGTTATTTCCGGTTTATACCCCGGTATTTGCTTTTTTGCTTTTTCGTTAAGGGAATAAAAAGCATTATTATAAATATTCATGAATACCCGGCCCATGTCCTGCTGCACAATATTGATTCTTTCCAGGCCNNTCATGGTAGCCCAGTTTCAAATATTCTTCCACCAGGAAATTGATATCGGTGAGCTCTTCTTCCCCCGTGCTGCTTTTGGCATGTAGCAGCATATTTTTTACAATATTTTCTGCACGTTTGCCATGCATATTTATTTTTTGCAGGTTTTGGATTACATCATCTACGAGCATCCCGATATCCGCTTTCTCCGGGCCGGATAGCGAATCCTTCTCAAGAAGCTCTTTCAGCTCCTCCAGCAATTCCGAATTTAACTCTGCGAAATTATTTACAAAGTTTAACGGATTCTGTATCTCATGAGCTATACCCGATGCCACTGCCCCAAGGGAAGCCATCTTCTCTTTTTGTACCAGCTGTAGCTGGCTCGATTTCAGTTTGGTAAGCGCAATCTGCAGACTTTCCTTTTGTTCCGACAGTTCCCTGGTCCTATCCTTTACCCTTTCTTCAAGCAAAGCATTTTGTTCCTTCAGCGTCTGTTGCTGTTGATCATTGATAGCCTGGAGATTTTTATGATATTGTAGTTTTTTCCGCTGATTGGAAATGAAAGCAATTAAAAAACTGCTAAACAGGAATACCATTGCCGAAAGGCCAATGATTACCCTAGACTGCAAGCTGATGTCGAGCAGGTTCATAAAAGGCTTTGGTTATAAAGATGCATAAAATGATATAAGCGATATTATGTACGTTCCAGATATTTATAGCCAGCCTCACATTCGCATCCAGCATGGGCACATAAAATAAGAACACAAAGAAATTGACCACCACATAAATGCTCAGACCGGTTACCACCCAAAAATCAGGACCACTGGCCACATCATCCTCATCATCTCTCAATTTGGCCAGGTAATACAGCATGCAATATATTAATAAAAGATAGGCTTCTGCTGCAAGCAGGTTGCCGCTAAGATGATCGGGATTACCAAAATTTTCTACAAAACCAAAATTTACCAGGATTACCAATAAGGAAATAGCCGGCAGAATATACCTGAGCTTAATAAAAGAAGTTTGCCTGAGCGCGGTAAAAAAAAAGCTGAAACAGATAAACCTGATTACGGAATGTACATTGTATAATGGATTATTGCTGCNNTCGATGATGTCCCCTGCAAAATTGATAAAGAAAGCAAAGAAAAGATACACAATTACAGGCTTTAAGAAGCCCGGCTGATTTCTCCTGAAGAATAACATCGATAGTGGAATCATGGGCGCCCACACTTCCGACCAATCCAGCAATTTTAGCAAAAACTCTTTCATGGTGCTTCATTAATTTGCCGGATATGAAAAACATAAACATCCGGGAAAAGAATATTTTAATTTTAAATTAATAAAACGTCGTAGGATAGAAAATTACAGCTTATCTTTCATAAGCTAAAATATTAAACACCTTTTATTGGTAACACTTTAAAAGATTAATATGAAAAAGCAAAGCTCTTTAATCAACCTGTCAACATTATTTATTGCAATAGCCCTGGTGTTTGTTGCATGTAATGGTAAAAATTCTTCTCAGGCAAATTCAGGCCCTGCCAATAGCGGTTCTTCCGCCGCATCTCCTGCGAATCAATTTACCGGAACCCTTGATAACCTTTATACTGACTCATCTACTTTTTTAAATTTAGATAACAGGGTGGTCTTTAGATTCTATATCAAAGATCCAAGTCACCTGACGCTTCATGGTTGGTTTGGAGGCAAAAATCAAAAGTGGATTTTCGATAATCCGAAGCACCAATTAACCTTATCCATTGGCTCGCCAAGCGCCTTTACTTATGGACCCGGCGACTATTTCGGTGACCTGATATTGCATCATTCCACACTTGCAGGAATAAAATCTCTTATTAAGCAAAACCAAACCAAATTCGTAATATTTGTGCCTATTGACCCTGCAAAGGCTACATTCCCGGGGCAGATTACTTATGATATATATCTTGGTAATGATCCTCTAGCGACTATGGTGAATATTTCTACATCAAAACTAATTGCAACTGGGGTTCAAACCAATCCATGCCCACCGGGNNTTTGAAAGGGTTGCCAACCTTCAAAAGGTTGGCAACCCTGCTGGTCTGAAATAAATCAGTGAATCTGTGTTTTTTATTACATTTAGAGTTAGATTACCTACGAAGGCTGGGAGGAAACTTTAAACTCGATAAAAAATATTCTTGAATAATGTTACTACTCTGTTCTTATTTTGATTGGGGTAATTTTTGGTCTGCTTTAACTGCAAT
>PKYU01000054.1 GCA_003132765.1 Chitinophagaceae bacterium
ATTTTAACTATGTAAGATACTGGACAGATTTTTACAGTACCTTCCAGGGAGGCAAAAGCCTTGATCTGTTCAATAAAGCTGCTATTGTTGCAAACGGAGTTGTAACAAATCCAGGTGCCACCCTACCTGCCGCGTCTTTTGCACAGGCTATGGGTTCAAGTACTATCAGTTCATATTATGTTGAAAACGGTTCTTTCTTAAAATGCCGTGTGGCATCTATTGGCTATACGATTGATCCGGAACTAATTAAAAAAGTGGGTATAGATAAGGTTCATATTTATTTCCAGGCTACTAACTTGTTTACGATAACCAAATACACAGGTTTGGATCCTGAATTGGTACCTTCCCTGGCTAACAACGGTTCAGGAGTCAATCAAAGCGCTGCATTTGGAATTGATTATGGCGCTTACCCCAATAATCAGAAACAATATATTGTGGGTATTAACTTAACATTTTAAAGATTAAATAAAAAAAATGATTGATATGAAAAAGATTCAATTTAAATACATAGCTCTGGCCTCCTCGCTGTTCGTGGTTACGCTTATATTTTCCTGTAAGAAATTCCTTGACCATCCGCCTGTTGGATCATTGAGCGCTGATGTANNTTGATGGCCTTCTCATAGGTGCCTACTCGATGCTGGACGGTTATGCACAAACTTCCACTTCATGGGAAACCAGCACTACCAATTGGATTTACGGTGGCGTTGCAGCAGATGATGCATATAAAGGATCAAATACTACTGACCAGCCGGCCGCAGTTCCCATTGAGAACCATACTGTAGACCCGGCCAATGATTACATTGGTCAAAAATGGGCCTTTTGTTATAATGCCATTCAACGTGCTAATGATGTTATCAGGGAGATACCTCTTGTAAAAGATGGTTCAATTACGACGGAGTATGCTGCAGAATTGACAGCAGAAGCGAGATTTTTGCGTGGCGTTTTCCATTTGGAAGCTGCAAAAATGTGGAGAAATGTGCCTTACGTAAGTGAGGCAGTAAGTTATGGTGCAGGCAACTATGATGTAGGTAATCCCGGTCCTATTTGGGACTCCATTGCAGCTGATTTTCAGGCAGCAATGACGGTTTTACCAAAGGGGGCGCAGCCCCAGGTTGGACGTGCCAATTATTATGCCGCTGAAGGTTTTCTTGCTAAAACCTATATGTTTGCTCATAAATATTCGGATGCCCTGCCGCTTTTGACAGACCTTATTGATAACGGAGTAACCTCTTCAGGTGCAAAATATGCTTTAGGGCCTTATGAGGATAATTTTGATGCAGCTCACAGAAATAACCCTGAATCAGTTTTTTGTGTACAAATGACAACGAATGATGGTTCCGGTGGTCAAAACTCAGATCAGGGAGACGTTTTAAACTATGCTGCCGGCACCTATACCGGTTGTTGTGGTTTTTACCAGCCTTCTTATACGTTAGCCAATGCATTTAAAGTTGACGCGAATGGATTGCCTATGTTCCAGACAGATGCAGCTACCGGTTTNNGTGGACCTGCCTAATGACCATGGACTTGGTCAAACGGATCCGTTTACACCTCCAACTGAAGCGGTAGATCCCCGTCTTGACTGGACACTTGGCCGAAGAGGTATCCCATACTTAGACTGGGGATTATGTGGTGGTGAAGCATGGTCACGCGGTGATCTTGTCCCCTACAACCCAATTAAGAATGTGTTTTGGCATAGGGATCAGGCAACTACTACTGACCTTGCGCAGGGATGGGCTGCCAACCAGTCTAACGCCATCACTTTTAACCTGATTCGCCTTCCAGAAGTGATATTGTGGCGCGCTGAATGCGAGGTAGAGGCAAATCAACTGGATGCTGCACAAGCTGATGTAAATATGGTAAGAGGCCGTATGTCAAATCACCCTGAATATTGGGTTCATACCTATATTAATAACAGCAATCCATCTGCAGGTTTTACCAATACCCCTGCTGCAAATTACAAGATAGGTTTTTACGGAACGGTTCCCTCAACCGGCTTTTCTGCAAACGGGCAGGCTTATGCCCGCGCTGCTGTATATATGGAAGAGCAACTTGAAACCGGTATGGAAGGTAGACGCTTCTTTGACTTACAGCGCTGGGACGGTTTGTATGGCGGCCCGGCGGGAAGCGGTTATATGGCTGGTGTATTAAATGCCCACATTAAGGCTAGTAATCGAGCATCACATCCAAACTCTGTATTAGCAGGCGCTACATTTACCGCAGGTAAGAGTGAGCTTTACCCAATACCACAAAGTCAAATTGACGTTGAGGGAGGAGCATTAAAACAAAATCCAATGTATTAATATTTAAATGTTTTTTAAAGGGGAGGTGGTGAATAATAATCACCACCTCTTTTTGTATCCTAGCATTAGTAATTGGCATTCCTTCCCATCTAGGTGCCTTGTAAAATAGAAATACTTCCAGAGTTTTATTATCGCCGTTAGCCAAAATTTAAAGTAATGAATATTAAGTATTTGTTTTTTTTTATCGTTCTGTTTAGTATCTCCTGCAAAAAAAAAGCAACCTTGTTTCAAAAAGTGGATTCAGCCCATTCCGGCATCTATTTCAATAATAAAATTGTTGAAAATGATTCCTTGAATCCGCTCGATGTAACCAATATTTATAATGGTGGCGGCGTTGGTGTCGGCGATTTCAATAATGACGGATTGCAGGACCTCTATTTCACCGGGAACGTCGTTTCAAATAAATTGTACCTCAACAAAGGAAATCTGAAGTTTGACGATGTAACTGAGGAGGCCGGTGTTGGCGGAGAAGGAAGGTGGGGCAGGGGTGTATCCGTTATTGATATAAACAATGATGGCTGGATGGATATTTATGTTTGTGTTTCAATGAGCAAGGACCCTGAAAAAAGACAAAATCTTTTGTATATAAACCAGGGGCTTGATAAAAACGGTGTTCCTGTTTTTAAGGAGATGGCTAAAGAGTATGGGTTGAATGACACTACCCATTCTACTATGGCTGCTTTTTTCGACTACGATAATGATGGCGACCTCGACATGTACCTTGCCGTCAATGAAATTTTGCCCGAATTTAATCCTGCAGTATATCGTCCAAAGATAACTAACGGTTCTTTTCCCAGTACCGGCCGGTTATACAGGAATGACTGGGACCCTGTTCTAAAGCATCCTGTCTTTACCAATGTTACCAAACAGGCGTGGGTGACCATAGAAGGATATGGCCACAGTGTGAATATTGCTGACTTTAATAATGACGGATGGAAAGATATATTCGTTACGAATGATTTTCTTTCAAATGTNNTGATAAATCTGCAACCTATTTTAAACATACTTCCGCAAACGGAATGGGGCAGGACGTAATCGATATCAACAATGATGGCTTGCCCGATGTAGTAGAGCTGGATATGAACCCCGAAGATAATTACCGGAAGAAAATGATGATGGGTTCAAATAGTTACCAATCCTATCTGAATAATGACCTTTACGGATATCAATATCAATATGTGAGAAATACGATTCAACTGAACGAAGGCCCAAGGGTCATTTCAAATGATTCTATAGGTGATCCTGTTTTTAGTGATATCGGTTTTTTATCAGGCATGTCGCAGACAGACTGGAGCTGGTGCCCACTGGTCACCGACTTTGACAATGACGGGTTCCGGGATTTAATCATTACCAACGGATTTCCAAAGGACTTAACCGACCATGACTTTACGAGTTTCCGGAATCGCTCAAATAATATTGCCAGTAAATCATTCATATTAGCCCAGATACCCNNCAATAATGGGAATTTGACTTTCTCGGATGTAAGTACAATCTGGGGATTAACCACTCCCACATTTTCTAACGGCGCCGTATATGTGGACCTGGATAATGACGGTGATATGGATATGGTAGTGAATAATATAAATGATGAAGCATCGGTTTATAAGAATACGTCAATGGATGATCCTAAAAAACATCCGAATTATATTTCCGTGAAATTGAATGGCGATTCGCTAAACCTGAATGGATTGGGCGCTTTCGTTGAACTTCATTATGGCGGAAAGCAACAGGTATATGAACAATCACCCTATCGTGGATACCTTTCCACGATGCAGATAGAGCCACATTTCGGTTTGGGGAATGTCACCTCTGTTGACTCGCTTATAATAAAGTGGCCCGGCGGCAGCGAACAAATTCTTCAACATGTTGCCGCAAATCAGACTATAACTGTTAATAAGAAAGACGCTAATCTCACCTATTCATATCCATCGCAAAAAATAGATAAGAAAGCTTTGTTTAAAGAGATCAATGATTCGGTAAATATCCATTATATAGAGCCGGCAAAAGATTTCATTGACTTTAATGTGCAACGAACGCTGCCGCATAAATTTTCAGAATACGGACCCGGACTTGCCGTTGCTGATGTGGATGGCAATGGCCTCGATGATATTGTAAGCGGCGGTTCCTACAATTACAGCGCTCAGATATTTTTACAGCAATCGAACGGAACTTTTATTCAAAAGAGTTTATTGAAGGCTAAGGATACATTGAATAAAAACCGGGAGGACGAAGGAGTGCTCTTATTTGATGCTAACGGAGACGGACATCCTGATTTGTATATTGCCAGCGGTGGCTATCAGGGAGTGAGAGGCTCCCCTTCCTACCAGGATAAATTATACATCAATGACGGCAAAGGCAATTTCACGGAAGATACTACTGCCCTGCCGAAAAATTATACCAGCAAATTCTGTGTCAGGGCGATAGATTACGATAAAGACGGTGACCTCGATCTCTTTGTATCCGGGAGGGTAGATCCTGCAAATTATCCGAAGCCCGCATCCAGCTTTATTTTTCGAAATGATTCCAAAGACGGTCATGCAAAATTTACAGATGTCACCGATGCAGTTGCCCCTGACTTAAAAAATATCGGGCTGGTGTGCGATGCCATCTTTACCGATTTCGATAATGACGGATGGGAGGATCTGATCCTTGTGGGAGAGTGGATGCCGGTTACCTTTCTGAGAAATGATAAAGGTGTATTTAAAAATGTGACGCCTGCGACAGGGATTGGAAACGAAGTAGGCTGGTGGAACACCATTATAGCGGGCGATTTTAATAATGATGGTAAAATGGATTATATAGTAGGTAATATGGGGCTGAATACATTTTACAAAGCAAGTGACAAATATCCCATTGGAATCATCGCGAAAGATTTTGATAATAATGGTACCTATGATGCATTTCCTTCGGTGTTTTTACCGGCTTCCCAAACGGATACCACAATGAAGGAATTCCTCGCACAGTCGAGGGATGATATTCTGAAACAGATGATAAGTATCCGCAAAAGATATGAAACCTATAAGTCATTTGCCAATGCACCTATGGATTCAATTTTTCCTGAGAAGGAAAGGGCAGGAGCGCAGGTTTTGCATGCCAATTATCTTCAGTCNNTACCATGATTCCTCTTCCCATGCAGGCACAATTTTCAGTGCTTGACGGAATGACGGTTGATGACTTTGACGGCGATGGAAATCCTGATGTGGTCATTAACGGCAATGATTATGGGACGGAGACCCTGATCGGAAGGTATGACGCTATGAATGGATTGATGATGAAAGGAGATGGCAATGGAAATTTTACGCCTCAATCTATTCTTCAGAGTGGTGTATATATACCCGGCAACGGGAAAGCCCTGGTAAAATTAAAAAGCAGTAAGGGAAAGTATTTGT
>PKYU01000137.1 GCA_003132765.1 Chitinophagaceae bacterium
GGGAGCATGTTTTACTAAAGCCAACTGCTAACCTTAGTACAGGTGGAACATCTACTGACGTAACGGATGAGGTGCACCCTGTTAATATTTTTCTGGCAGAAAGGATAGCAAAAATTATTGGTTTGGATATTTGCGGAATAGATGTGATGGCTTCTGATCTTAAAAATTCTTTGTTTGAAAATGGGGGAGCCGTTTTGGAAGTCAACGCTGCGCCGGGATTCCGCATGCACGTAGAGCCTTCGGAGGGCATAGCGAGAAATGCTGCGGAGCCAGTAGTAGAAATGCTTTACCCAAAAGGCGTGGATGGCAGGATTCCGATTATTGCTATTACAGGCACCAATGGAAAAACTACAACTACGAGGCTAACAGCGCATATTTGTAAGGCTGCAGGTTACAAAGTTGGCTTTACTACTTCCGATGGGGTTTATATACAGAATCAACTAATGATGAAAGGAGATTGTACAGGGCCTAAAAGTGCGGAATTTGTTCTAAAGGATCCTACAGTAGATTTTGCAGTGCTTGAATGTGCCCGGGGGGGTATTTTAAGAAATGGGCTGGCCTTCAGAAATTGTAATATAGCGATAGTTACCAATGTGACAGCCGATCATATGGGACTTGGGGGAATTGAAACGCTGGAGCAAATGGCTAAGGTGAAGCAGGTATTGCCAGAAACTGTTTTCCCGAGCGGGTTTGCCATATTAAATGCCGATGATCAATTGGTTTATGCCATGAGAAAGGATCTTCATTGTAATATAGCCTTGTTTAGTATGGATGAAAATAATAAGCATATTAAACAGCATTGCAGAAAAGGAGGTATTGCAACAGTTTTTGAAAATGGATATGTGACCATATTGAAAGGTAACTGGAAAATTCGTGTGGAAAAAGTTACAGAAATTCCAATAACTTTTGGAGGCAAGGCTATTCATAATATCATGAATACATTGCCGTCTATTCTTGCCTGTTATCTTTACCGAAATATAAAAGTAGAAGACATCCGCCAGGCCTTGCACACTTTCATTCCATCAATGTCGCAAACCCCCGGAAGGCTCAATCTGTTANNCCTATGTGATTTTGTAAACAGGCTGGATAGCACTTATAAAGTGGGCATAATCAGCGGAACAGGCGACAGAAGAGACGAAGATATTCGGGATATAGGAAGAATATCAGCGAAAAATTTTGATGAAATAATTATCCGGCAGGATAAGCATTTGAGGGGCCGCACAGCAGAAGAAATTATTAATCTATTGGTTGAAGGAATAGAGGCCGACAAAACCCGATCAGTGCCGGTAATTATTTTGCAGAAGGAAAAGGAGGCCATACAATATGCATATGAGCATGCTAAACCCGGCTCTATTATTACAATAATGTGCGATGTAATACCGGATGCCTTGGATTATATAAACAAATTACAGGAAGAGGAGGATAAGGGGAAAGATATCAACCTTGCATGATATTCAAAACGGGTTTTTGAAATTTTGACGCATAGACTTACTTTTGCAATCCTTTTGTCCCATAGTATAAAGGTAGTACGACAGATTTTGATTCTGTTTGTCGAGGTTCGAATCCTCGTGGGACAACAATTTTAGCCATAATTTATCTCAAACTGGATTGTGGTCTTTTTTTACTTTCTTATACCTGGATAAAGAATTTCAATAAGATCTGTTTTTAATGACTTATAACTTAGTCTATTTTTGTTCTTGCCTATTTCAAATTCAGCATATTAATTGCCTCAATTTTAGCATAAGCTTCTTACTTTGAAAATATTTATAATAATTACTTACAATGAATGCTATTGCAAGAAAGCTTTGGTTTACCTTAACTAAGCCCGCAAGAGTTGCCGTGTTGGATTACGAAGTTAATCCGGCACCTTTATATACAGGTGAAAAGGGACCACACGAAAGTTTGTTTAAAATAATTTCCCAGGGCAATGAAGACTATCTTCAGTTAGTAAACAAATCAATTCGCTTTAAACCAGCTTTTGAAAAAATACCAAGGGATTCTAAAAATGAAAAATTGCCTGCCTGGGAAAATGGCTTTTTCCCTTCGGTCGATACTATAATGCTATACACTCTTCTTGAAAATTTCAGGCCTAAAATGTATGTTGAAATTGGCTCCGGTAATTCAACTAAGGTGGCTGCATTTTGTCGCGAGCAGGAAAATATCCGGTATTCAATTACTTCTATTGATCCTCACCCGAGAAGGGAAATCAGAGAAATGGCTGATTTGTGGTTTGAAAAACCAATTCAGCAGGTAGACCTTGATCTTTTTAAGTTGCTGGAACCAAATGATATCCTATTCATGGATGGGTCACATGTACTTCATGCTAACTCTGATGTAATGTGGTTTTTCCTGGAGATATTGCCGGTATTGCCCAAAGGTGTTATCGTTCATATTCATGATATATTTCTGCCTTACGATTACCCCTTGTGGTTTTGTCAGAGATTATTTTCTGAGCAATACATTTTAGCAACCTGTCTTTTAAATTCTGAAAATTATAAGATAATATGTCCGAATTATTATGTTTTGAATGAAAAAATTTGCCCTGGTGTTTGGGAAGAACTTTGGAAAATTCCTGCTTTAAATTCTGTCGAGAAAACAGGGCGCTCCTTTTGGTTTACCAAAGTCTAAGAATTTTTTATGAAAATTTGTGATAGGGTGGTCTATTTTGCAAATACAGACGGCTGCAATTTTCGTAATTTTGCCTGCTGAATTTTTTGTATTTGCTTTTCTTTAAATATTAGTTTTTGAAATTTTATTCCTAAAAATATGTTCGAATCTTTAAGTGATAAGTTAGACTCCGCGTTCAAAAATCTTAAAGGACAAGGTAGAATAACTGAGTTAAATGTAGCCTCAACTATTAAAGAAATCCGGCGCGCTTTGGTAGATGCCGATGTGAACTATAAAATTGCAAAAGAATTCACTGATAGTATCAGGGAAAAAGCAACCGGTGAAAAGGTGATTAATTCAATAAGCCCCGGCCAGTTAATGATAAAAATCGTTAAAGACGGGCTAACTGAATTANNTAATCCGGCAGTAATATTAATAGCCGGGCTTCAGGGTAGTGGTAAAACCACTTTTAGCGGCAAATTGGCTAATTATCTCAAAACTAAAAAAGGCAAGTCGCCTTTATTGGTTGCAGGAGATATCTACCGGCCTGCAGCTATTGAGCAATTAAAAATATTGGGCGAACAAATAAATGTTGAGGTTTATAGCGAACCGGAAAATAAAGACGTAGTATCAATAGTTCAAAATGCGATAAAGGAAGCTAAAGCAAAAAATAAAAATGTTGTAATAATTGATACGGCCGGCCGATTAGCGATAGACGAAGTAATGATGACTGAAGTAGCAAATATCAAAATTGCTGTGGACCCAAAGGAAATATTGTTTGTAGTGGATAGCATGACCGGCCAGGATGCTGTGAATACAGCCGCTGCATTTAACCAAAGGCTAAATTATACGGGTGTTGTACTCACGAAACTGGATGGAGATACAAGAGGACGCGCTGCTATTTCCATTAAATCTACCGTTAATAAGCCGATAAAATTTGTAAGCAGCGGTGAGAAAATGGATACACTGGACGTTTTTTATCCTGAACGTATGGCTCAGCGGATTTTGGGTATGGGAGATATTGTGAGTCTTGTGGAAAAAGCGCAGGAACAATTTGATGAAGTTCAGGCTGCAAAACTGGAAAAAAAGATAAGAAAAAATCAATTTGACTTCGAAGATTTTAAAACCCAATTACAACAAATAAAAAAAATGGGTAATCTAAAAGACCTCATGGGCATGATACCTGGTGTTGGCAAACAAATTAAGGATATTGATATTAATGATGATGCATTTAAAGGGATAGAGGCAATGATCAATTCGATGACTGAAGAAGAACGCCGTAACCCTGATATCATTAATCCCGGGCGTAAAAATCGCATAGCTAAAGGGAGTGGTAAAGATATCGCTGAACTTAACCAGTTCATCAAACAATTTGAACAAATGAAAAATATGATGAGAACGATGAACAAGATGCCTATGGGAAAAATGGCAGGCCTGGGTAAAAAGTGAATTTCAATTAACAAAAGCTAAGAAAGACGGGCGTCTTTTATTCAAGTTTAAATAAAATTGATTGATTTTTATATTGATTTGTAATTTTGTTAATAACCACTTATATTTGCAATCCTTTAGAAACTAAAATTAATAACAACCCAAAAAAATTTCTATTTTTTATGGCTGTCAAAATGAGATTGCAACGACATGGCTCCAAGAAAAGGCCATTTTACTTCATCGTAGTTGCAGATGCACGTAGCCCCCGTGATGGAAAATTTATCCAGAAATTGGGCTCTTACAATCCACTAACTGTTCCTGCGAGTATTCAAATAGACAGGCAAAAAGCATTAGAATGGCTGCATAAAGGTGCACAGCCTACTGATACCGTTCGCCGTATTTTGAGCTTTAAAGGTGTACTTTATCTTAAGCACTTACTTCGAGGAGTTACGCTTGGTTTGTTTGATGAAGCTGCTGCTATGGAAAAATTCACGAAATGGAGTACTGAACATGACTCTGAATTTGCAAAACGTCAGGAGTCACACAAAAAAAGTAAAATTTCGAGCAGTCGAAGACCGGTAGCGCAAAAGACTGAGAAGAGCACTCCTGCTCCCAAAGCTGATGAAACAGCTAAGGAAAAGACTACTTCTGTGGAACCACCAAAAGACACTGAGTAATAAATATTTTTATTCAAATAATTTTTTAGCTGTTCAATTTGTTTGAACGGCTTTTTTATTTCCTCTAAAAGCTGCAAAATCCTTTTGTGCCATTTTAGAAGGAAATATTAATAACCATCATCTGTAAAGTTAAATTAGGAGTAATTATATTATTAAAACCTTAAAAACCTCTAATTTGAATTATAGGTCACCAAAGAAATTCATAATAGCATTAATGTTGTTCAGAGGGTTACCTAATCGTATTTTTATTAACTAATAAAATATTAGCAAATAATGCATAGCCAAATTTTGAAGTTTATTTTTCTTATCAGCGTATGTTCTATTTTTTATACCCACGCATGGAGCCAGGATAAGCAGGAGGATAAAATAATTGCTGCCACGCAAGTTTTAAAAGATTTCGGAAATATGAAAGAAAGTATTCCTGATAAATTAT
>PKYU01000308.1 GCA_003132765.1 Chitinophagaceae bacterium
CGCAATAGCATTTCAGCCCAATCCTGGCTTTCTGTTCCGCCTGCCCCACTGTTGATCTGCAGGATGGCAATCATTTCATCCTCAGGCTTATTGAGGGTGCTCTTAAACTCAGCTTCTTCAACTGCTTTTGAGGCCTTGTCGTATGCTTCTTTCACTTCCTGCTCGGTAGCTTCTCCTTCTTTCCAGAAATCAAACAAGACAGCAAAATCATCCACTTTTGACTGAACATCATTGAACAAGTTCATCCAGAACTCATTTAATTTAATATCCTTTAAAATGGAAGTTGCCCGTTTGTTGTCGTTCCAAAAACCGGGTGAAAGAGTTAGTTGCTTGTCGTTATTTATTTTCTGCTGGCGGTTCTCAACGTCAAAGAAACCTCCTCAAAACCAATATACGGTCTCTCAAATCTTTTAATTGTTCCTGTGTCATAGGGCGCAAATATACTGATGATTGAGTAAATGTAGGCTCAATGAAATTCTATAAATTGAAATATTTACATTTACTTAAAATTTTTTAAAATGATTACTACAATATCTGGCTCTTACGAAAGAGACCTGAATAAATTGACAGAAGAGATAAACTTATTTAAAAATGAAGAAAACCTTTGGAGAATAAAAGAAGGTATTAGTAATTCAGCCGGAAACCTCATTTTGCATTTAATAGGGAACCTTAATTATTTTATCGGAGCTATTTTAGCGAAAAACGGTTATGTAAGAGAAAGAGGAATAGAATTTACTGCAAAAAATATATCACGATCTGAATTAACTGAAGAAATACAGCAAATCATTCCTCTTATACAAAATACCCTGCCTAATCTTTCAAAAGAACAACTCCAAAGTGAATTTCCTGTTCCGTTAGGAGGCAAAAAATATGTTACAGAAGATATGTTGGTTTTATTGCTGGCTCATTTCAACTATCATTTGGGGCAGGTAAATTATTTAAGAAGAATTCTGGAAGCATAAGATAGATGGGTTTCCCACTAAGGCCGAAGGGCACAAAGAAGATTTCATCCATGATTGGAGAATACTATTTCCGAATGAAAATTCAGGTTAAAAAATATATTACGAAATTTGGACAAACATCATTCTGTCACTACTTTTATTTTCAGACACAACTTGGATCCGGTCATTGAAGTTTGCAAATGGATCATACTTTTGGAAAAAGGCCTCATCATCAAAGATTATCAAACCAATGAAAATTCCCTGAAAGAACTGGAATGATATTTCGCTGAATGAGGATTCGTAAATTTGCTGTGTTTGAACTTGTAAGTTTTTGCAGGGTAAAAGCTAATCGGGTAAAAAGATTCCTTGCCAACATTCGACAAATCAATCAAATAATTAATCAAGGATTCATTCTCAATGGTCTTTACAAAAATTGCCATAACGGGGTATAAAAATTACCAATTACAAACTTTTCATTTTACTGAAAGGATTATAGGAATATGCGGACTAAACGGTAAAGGCAAAACTAACCTGCTTGATGCCATTAATTATTTGTGTTTCACCAAAAGTTACTTTTCCAAATCTGAGTTATTGAATGTACATTTTGGTGAATCAGGTTTTCGGCTGGAAGGTGAATTACAAAACGGTAAAATTGATTCCAAACAAAAAGTCGTTTGCATTTACAGAAATGAAACAAAAAAGGAATTCTATCTGGATGATGTTGCCTATGTAAAATTCAGCCACCATATTGGAAAGTTTCCATGTGTGATGATTGCGCCTGATGATATCGGAATGATCACTGGTGGCAGCGAAGANNCTTTTAGATACACTGATAAGCCAGGTAGATGCGGAATATCTGCAACAGCTTATTATATATAATAAAATATTACAGCAGCGAAACGGGTTTCTAAAGAATGAATCGTTCCAGGCAAATTTCGATGCACATTTTCTTGACGCTCTCGATGCTCAAATGGAAAAACCTGGAAATTATATTCACCGGTTGCGGCAGCAATATGCAGAGAAAATGATTCCCTTAGTAAAAGAATTCTACAATAATATTTCAGGAAATAAAGAAAATATTTCCCTGGAATACTGCAGCCACTTAAATAATCATATTTTTTCAAAGCTATTGATAGAATCAAGACAAAGAGACCTGCTCGCTCAAAGATCTACAACCGGCATACATAAGGACGAATTGGTTTTTTTTCTGAACGAAAATAATTTCAAGAATATTGCGTCGCAAGGACAACGTAAAAGCTTGCTATTTGCCTGTAAACTGGCTGAATTTGAAATTTTACGGGAAATGAAACAAGCACCGCCTTTGCTTCTGTTAGATGATGTATTTGAGAAGCTTGACGATTTAAGAATGAAAAACCTGCTGGCATTTGTTTGCAAAAAAAATAAGGGCCAGGTTTTTATCACTGATACCCATAGAGAAAGGCTCGAAAAAGAGTTATCTGAATTTGTTGATGAAGTGCAAATAATCGAATTACCGGAGTGAATTATTAGTCACATCAGTTCCTGAAAAATGAAAACTCCTATAAAATAATTTTGNNAATTGGTGAAGCTTTAAAAGAGTTTCTTAAGAAGAGCAAACTTAAAACCGGAGTGCAGGCTTTGCAGATAGAAGATGCATGGGAAAAAATTATGGGGAAGACAATTGCACGCTATACCGACAAGATAGAGATCATTAACAGTACTTTATTTATTACAACGACAGTCGCCCCATTAAAAAATGAATTAATGTTTCAGAAAGAAAAAATTAAAGAAAGGGTTAATGAAGCGCTTGGGGAAAAGGCGATTAAAGAAGTTGTGATAAGATAAAATATCTTAAGAGGTTAAATTCAGGTATTTCTTATTTTTTAGAATCGAAATTAATTTTTTGGTAAATAATTCAGAGCCAGTTTTATTTAGATGCTCAGCATTGTAGAAGTATTGCTTTTGATATGACATTGAATCATTAGAAAAGTCATAGAATGGGATGTCGAATTTCTTGCTAAAAGAAATAAATAGGCTTAATATATCGTTTCTGTTTTTAATGAATTTTTGACCTTTTATGTATTCTGGAGTATAAACGAATATTATTTTTATATTATTATTTTTACATTCTGTCAAAAACCTTTCGAATAATTTTATTGTTGGAGTATCCAGTTTCACCTCATAATATTTAATTTTTTTCTCAGCTGCCTCAAAATCGGAATTCCAGGTTTTTTCCTGTCCCAGATAACCTCTAACCCTCAAGGTAGAAGGCCTTGGAGGCCGTATGAATGATTTTATAGCATAAAGCATTGCAACTTTTGTTGGGAACCGGCAAATATAAAAATGGTTAAGATGATACAGAAATAAAAAGTCATTCTAAACAATTTTGGCCATTTTAATCCTATATTCGCAAGAGCATATTGGTGTTCCCTGCCCAGCCATTCAATTACAAAAAACAGTCCTATAAGAATCAAAATTGTTATATATGGCAACCAGAAACTACCTAAAAATATTTCGGTCGGGTTTTTAAACATTCCTGTAAAAATTTTGATAACAAAATGGAAAGCTTTTGATACATTTTCTTCCCGGAAAAATATCCACGCAAGAACAGTTAGACTAAAAGCTATCAACATCGAAAAGAACTCTCTTATAGTTGGCAAGTAATTTCCCTGGGCCACTATATCAAGATTATTTCTATTTGTNNCATTATATAGATTGCATTCAGAAAACCCCAAATAATAAATGTCCAGTTGGCACCATGCCAAAATCCGCTCACCAGGAAAATAATTAAGATATTGCGAACTTTCATCCACTTCCCAACTTTACTTCCGCCCAAAGCAATGTACAGGTAATCCCTGAACCATGTAGAAAGTGAAATATGCCAGCGTCTCCAAAATTCTGCAATATCTCTTGAAAAGTAGGGAAAGGCAAAGTTTCTTAATAAATCAAGACCAAAAAGACGTGCTGTTCCAATAGCAATATCAGAATACCCTGAAAAATCGCAATATATTTGGACTGCAAAAAAAAATGCACCCAGGAAAAGAGTCGCTCCTGAGAAATTGTCTGAATAATTAAATATGTTATTTGCAAATTTGGCACAATTATCTGCGATGACCATTTTTTTAAATAAGCCCCATAATATTTGTCGAAGTCCATCAACCGCTTTTGAATAATCAAACGCTCTTTTTTGTTGTATTTGAGGTAACAGATGAGTCGCCCTTTCTATGGGGCCTGCCACCAGTAAACGGTNNAAATTCCCACAGGAAGAATAATTTGTAGCGTCCAAAAGTTTGCTTTTAGGTCAATGTCAGAAGGCCTTCTGCAAAAGATTGTAAGAAAAAATTATAATATTTAAAAAATCCTAAAAATCCTACGTTGACGCAAATACTTAGCCAAAACCAAAACTTTTTCCACATTTTATTTTTTGAATCATATATTTTAATCGCTGTTGAATAATCCAGGAATGTTGAAAAGACTAATAAGAATAGAAATCTCCAATCCTAGCAAGCATAGAAAAAATAGCTTGAAATAAGCAACAGGATGTTTTGATATATTAAATTTTGTCTTGTGACAAACCAGTAAAGCACAAATACAATAGGCAAAAACAATGCAAATCCAATGGAATTAAATAACATAATTTCTAATTAAAGTTTCCCGATTTTGAATATATATAAATATTAGAAACCTTTAAAAGAAAATTCTGACTCAGATCAACCGCTGTCTTATTAAAACAAGCAGGAAAGCTGGAAGGCCTGCAATTCTTCATAATTTTATTTGCTACATAAAAAGAAAGACCTAATGCACCAGATTTTTTGAACGAAATGATCTTGCCAATTTGAACTGGATTTTCAATAAATAATTTTTTTTCCATTTTCTATAAAATAGGGATTTTACCTAATATCCTTAAAAATGTAAAAATTAGACCCAAACATAAACGAAAAATACGGACGCTTTATTATGAAAATTATATTTTGAATCTAATCAATACGCCCGCTTCAATAATACGGAATAATGAAAGGAATTCGATTACTTGGGCCTATGGTATTTATTATTATTTACCATGCCCTTTCGTGCTGACCCAATAGCCTTTTCCTTCAGGGAGTAAATTAACTATATGAAGAATAATGTTTATAAAGTAAACCACAACTACTTAATAATATCTTAAAAAGCAAAAATTGCAGAAATAGAGACTAAAATAATAAAAACTATTCTTTATCTCATTTTTACCCTGGGATCAATGAATCCATATAAAAGATCTGAAAGAATATTAACCAATACAAAAATAGTAGCAGCAAACAATACAGATCCCATAACAACAGGGTAATCTAATTTCTCTAGTGCATCAACTGTTACTTTTCCAATTCCCTTCCATCCAAAAATATATTCCACAAAAAATGCGCCTGCCAATAATTCAGCAAACCAACCTGTAATAGCTGTTATTACGGGATTCAACGCATTTCTCAAGGCATGCCGGTAAACAACCTGCATCCTGCTCAGGCCTTTTGCATAAGAAGTCCTGATATAATCCTGTTTTAGTACATCCAGCATCGAACTCCTGGTTAATTGGACAATAATTGAAAGAGGCCTGATTCCTAAGGTTATTGCAGGTAAGATCAGATTCTGCAAGGTCAGGTAGCGCTTACCGGTAGTTTCATCAAGAGTGAACCAGCTGCCGGTAAAAGGCAGTCCTGTATAAGTATGCAAAGCGATACCAAATAGGTAGGCAATAACAATTGCCATGAAAAATGATGGAGCAGATATACCAATAACACTTGCAAAAACTGACGTTGTATCCAACCAGGTATTTTGTTTGACAGCAGCTATAACTCCAAGGAAAATGCCTATGATAGTTGCAAATATCATTGCAGCTAATGCCAGCATCAGAGTGCCTGGTAAGGCTTCCAGCAATACATCAATTACATCTTTTTTGGTTTGGTAACTTCTCCGCAGGTAGGGAATTTTAATGCCCAATTTTATATTTCCGCCAATAAAAAACCCTTTAATATCTTTGTCAATAATTTCGTCTTTTGAATAAATGGAAATTGGGGAAACATCGTTAACATACAATACAAATTGCTTCCATTTAGGTTGATCAAGGTATAATTCTTTCCTGATGTTTTCCAGTGTTTTTTTATCTCCGGTCTGGCCCACAACTAATCTTGCCGGGTCTGCAAAGGCCTGGAAAATAAGAAATACAATTATTACCACACCGAATAGAACGAGCACTCCGTAAAACAATTTTTTTATGAGAAACCGAAACATTGAATTATTAATTGAATTATTAATTGAATTATT
>PKYU01000064.1 GCA_003132765.1 Chitinophagaceae bacterium
AGGATACAGAAGAATAGCTTTCTAATTATTTCTTTCTTTTAGGTGAATTTAATTCTTTTCTCTTTGCAATTTTACGTTTTACTTTGTAGATATATAAATTAACATGATTAAGGAAAAGTTAACATGATTAAGGAAAAGATTTTGGTAATAGGAGCCTGTGGTCAAATCGGTGTTGAACTTACTCTTGAGTTGAGAAGGATATATGGCGGGGCACAGGTAATCGCCTCAGATCTCCGGGAAGAAAATGAATTGCTGAAAGGAACAGGGCCCTATGTAAGTTTAGACGTGATGAACAAGGAAATGCTGCATGTGCAGGTAATACGTCAAAATATTACCCAAATTTATTTACTGGCAGCAATCTTATCTGCCACAGGTGAGAAAAATCCAAACCTTGCCTGGAGCCTAAATATGCAAAGCCTGCTAAATGTTTTGGAAATAGCTAAAGAGGAACAAATCAAGAAAGTGTATTGGCCCAGCAGTATTGCTGTCTTCGGACCTACTTCTCCTAAAAAAAATTGTCCGCAACAGACTATTATTGAGCCAATTACAGTGTATGGCATCAGCAAATATGCCGGAGAATTCTGGTGTAATTATTACCATCATCGTTATGGGCTGGATGTAAGAAGCCTGCGCTATCCAGGGCTCATTAGTTATAAAAGTGAACCCGGAGGAGGAACTACCGATTATGCCGTAGAAATTTTTTATGCTGCATTAGAAGAAAAAAAATATACATGCTGCCTGAAGGAAGATACTTATTTACCGATGATGTATATGCCCGATGCTATCAGGGCGACCATTGAACTGA
The DNA here is from genome assembly GCA_003132765.1 of Chitinophagaceae bacterium. GTDB lineage: Bacteria > Bacteroidota > Bacteroidia > Chitinophagales > Chitinophagaceae > Ginsengibacter. The sequence continues at coordinate 806 of PKYU01000064.1, forward strand.
TGGAAGCTAAATCTGATGCCATTTCGGTTCGCACATCCTATAACATATCTGGTATGAGCTTTTCTCCGAAGGAAATAAGCCTGGAAATAAAAAAGCATATTCCTGGATTCAGGACTACCTATAAACCAGACTACAGGCAGGCGATCGCAGAAAGCTGGCCCCAAAGTATTAACGATCAAATTGCAAAAAAGGATTGGGGATGGAAGCCTGCTTTTGATCTGGAAAAAATGACCAAAGAGATGCTTAAGAATATGAGAAAGGTTTTGGAATAGTGACTTCTTGTTTTAAAAATTTAGAACGTCTTTCATTCCAAATATTCCTTCCTTTCCCTTTATGAATTCAGCTGCAAGAAGAGCGCCGGAAGCAAAACCTTTCCTGTTGTGCGCTGTATGAATAATTGCTATATCATCTACGGAAGAAGTGTATTTTACTAAATGTGTTCCTGCGGCAGGATCAATTCTTTTGCTTATAATAGCAAGTTCTTCCCGGTTGGTTGATGAATGATTCACCCATTTATTTTTATTCCCGGATATTGAAATTATTTCTTCCGCAAGTGTGATAGCTGTTCCACTGGGTGCATCCTTTTTATCTGTATGATGTATTTCTTCAATGCTTACATCATAATTTCCCTGGCCTTTCATAAGAAGGGCAAGTTTCTTATTTAACTCAAAAAAAATATTTACACCAATGCTGAAATTACTTGCATATAAAAATGTGCCGTTATTTTCTTTGCATTTTTGTTGGACCATTTCCATTTTTCCTAACCAGCCGGTTGTGCCGCAAACTACCGGGACACCTGCATCAAAACAAAACAAAATATTGGTCACAGCGCTTAGAGGACTTGTAAATTCAATAGCCACATCAGCTTTCTGAATATTTTCTTTGGTGAGTTCCTCCAGGTTTTGGTCATCTATCCTTAGGATTATTTTGTGNNCTTCTATGGCTTTGCCCATTTTACCATAACCTAATAAAGCGATATTCATGGTGATTTTTGTTTGAATTCAAAATAAGCAAACCTTAGGGACGTGGCAATAAAACTTTTGAATGGTTGTCTTTTAAAAAGAATACCAATGAAATACCCGGGCCATTCATGCTATTAAGTACAGGGCGTATTTTCATACTCACGTCCGGACTTATATCAAATGCCTTCAAATGCGCATCAACCGTGGCATCTACAATATTCAACCCCCAAAATATCAGGAAAAATAAAACCGAATAGTCAATATTTTGTCTGAATTCATTGCGATATGTTCGAAGGGCTGTCACACCTAAAATCCGGTATCTTGGATCAACGAGCGTGTCATTTGAAAGAGACGTGTCCGACAGCAAAATGACAGCCTGGCGAAGTATTTTATAGCCCTTCAAATTATAGAAGAAGATGCCTGCAGTTGTTCCGAGTGCACCATAGATAATGGGTATCTTCCAGTATTTTCTGTTATAGGCCTGTCCCCAACCAGGGATAACTGCGGAACGGAAAGTGGCAATTCTCGGATTGAATTTTTTTGCAGAAGCAGAATCGTGAGCCTTCAATTTACTGCTATCTATCTCTATTTTCCCCTTGAATATTAAAGAATCTTCCTTTTTTTGCGCTAATACTTTCGTACCAGTTTGCATGAAAAGAAAAAAAAAGGTAATAAAGAATAAGAATCTTTTTGGCATAGGCTTAATCTACCGGAACCTGCATCTTTTCCAAAATTGAATTTAATTCTCCTATAGAATAATAATCGAGTGTGATACTGCCTGTCCCTTTTTTGTTTTGCGTCATTTTCACTTTCGTGCTGAAATAGGATGCTAAATTATCCTCAATTTTCTTTAAAGCCGGAGGCAGCACGGCTTTTACAGAATTATTAACAGCAGTTTTATTGGATGTATACAGTTTCCGTACCAGGTCTTCTGTTTGCCTTACGGAGAGTTCTTTCTTTTTTATTTCATTAAAAATAAACAATTGTTTATCTATTGCATCTACGTTTATGAGCGCCCTTGCATGTCCCATGCTGATTATCCCATTCCGGACTGCTGCCTGGATATCAGGGGGAAGCTTGAGTAAACGGATGTAGTTGGCGACCGTACTTCGTTCTTTCCCCATCCTCTCTGCAAGCTGTTCTTGTGTATAATCAAGCTCATCCATCAATCGTTTATAGCTCAGCGCTATTTCTATAGCATTGAGATCTTCACGCTGTAAGTTTTCAAGAAGTGCCAGTTCTAATATTTTTGATTCCCTGGCTTCTCTTACATAAACAGGAACATCAGAAAGACCGGCAATTTTAGCCGCTCTGAACCTTCTTTCTCCTGCAATGATCCGGTAATTACCGTTAGAAAGTTTCGTAACAGTCAGCGGTTGAATGATATCGTGCATTTTTACAGAAGCCGCAAGTTCGCTGAGGGATGTTTCATCAAAATCATGTCTTGGCTGTTCCGGATTCGCTTCAATTTGATGAAGTGGTATACGGATATTTGCGGGGCTATATTTTCCGGATGCCTCTTTTTGTAAATTATGCGAGGTGCTTGTAAGGTCTGCGTCAATATTCTGCAATAAAGACCTGATACCTTTTCCTAAAGCATCCTTTTTATTTGGAGTACTCATATTCACTTTATTTTTCAACTTCTCACGTCGGTTCAGGGTGTTCCATTACTTTAAGTTCCTGCTGAATTTTCGTCAAGTTATTTCGCTGAAGAATTTCTTTGGCGAGATTTAAATAATTAATGGCTCCTTTACTATCTGCATCGTAAAGTATAGCCGGCTTACCAAAACTTGGCGCCTCGCTTAATTTTGTATTGCGATGGATAATTGTGGTAAAAACAAGGTCTTCGAAATGGCGCCGCACTTCACTTACTACCTGGTTGCATAACCTGAGTCTTCCATCGTACATGGTCATGAGAAGGCCCTCAATTTGCAAATCCGTATTAAGCCTGCTTTGAACTATTTTAATTGTATTTAATAGTTTACCTAATCGTTCCAGGGCAAAAAATTCAGCCTGCACAGGCACTACTACACTGTCAGCCGCTGTTAATGCATTGACAGTTATTAAGCCTAAGGAAGGCGAACAGTCAATAATAATAAAATCATATTCGTCCTTAATTTCTTTTAAAATATTTTTCAGAACGCTTTCCCGGTCAGGGTAATTGATCATTTCAATTTCGGCTCCTACAAGATCAATGTGAGACGGCATCAGTTCCATGAAGGGAATCTCTGTTTTTAAAATAACATCTTTGGCAGGCGTATCATTCACCATACAATCATAAATTCCGGTGGTAACATTATGAAGATCAAAGCCCACTCCTGTAGTGCTGTTTGCCTGTGGGTCTGCATCTACCAACAGAGTTTTATACTCGAGCACAGCGAGACTTGCTGCCAGGTTTATAGCAGTTGTCGTCTTCCCAACACCTCCCTTTTGGTTCGCTATTCCGATGATTTTTCCCATATTATTCTATAACTATAATTTTCCCACATTTTTACCTTCTTTCTTATTGGAAACAGCACGGTAATTAACAGAAGTGAGCTAAAGTAAACATAAATTTAAAGACCAAGGCTTAATAATTAATAACAAACAATGAATACGGGGATGCTCACTAACCTAATTCCATGTCAGATTGGCAAATTTAAATATTAGGCTTAATATTAGAGAACATTCTATCTGTAAAAACCGTTTAATTNNATTTTAAAATGTACACAATTATAAGCGGAACCAACCGGGAAGCAAGTCACACAGAAAAAGTAGCAAATGAATATAAAAGATTGCTTACCGAAATGAATATTGATGCGGACATTCTCACCATGGTGGGTATGGATGTTATGCACAGAACTCCTGAATTTTTGAAAATGGAAAAGGATATACTGATTCCGACAAAAAAATTTATATTCATTTTGCCGGAGTATAATGGCACCTTCCCAGGTGTATTAAAAGCAATGATTGATAATACAGATATTTCCAAAGTTTGGTATCATAAGAAGGCTTTGCTTACCGGCATATCCAGCGGCCGAGCTGGCACCCTGAGGGGAATTGATCACCTGGCAGCATCACTGCATTATCTTAAAATGAACGTTCATTATAATAAGTTGCCCATTTCCTTAATCGACAAAATGATGGATAAAAATGACAGGCTAAATGAGGAAACAATAAAAGTCATCATCGACCAATTAGATGAGTTTATAAATTATTAATTGAAACAAAGACGATAAAGTAACATGCGTACAACAAGAGGAGCACTCATTTTCATTTTCATTTTATTTTTGATGGACAGCTATGTTTTCAAAGTGGTCACAACTTTGAGCAATTCAGTGTCGCCCGGAACCAAAATAGCACTATACTCTGTTTATTGGTTAATTTCTGTTTCTGCGATTCTTGGTTTCTTAGTATTTGTTTTTACGCGCCCTGATTTTATGCCCAGGAAGGTGAGAACCTACCTTTTTGCAACAGTGATGGGATTGTTTCTTGCCAATTTACTGGCAATTGTCTTTTTTTTGATTGATGATGCGAGAAGATTGGTACAATGGATCGTTCTAAAATTATTTTCCGGAAATTCCCCTGAAGGAAACCTTGCAGTAGAAGGTGTCAGCAGGTCGACATTTATGAACTGGCTTGGTTTGGCTGCAGGCGGCAGCCTTTTCCTGAGCCTGATTTATGGATTTGGTAATAAATACAATTACCAGGTAAAAAGACTCTCTCTTAAGTTCCCTAATCTCCCGCCATCGTTCAGAGGATTAAAAATTATACACTTCAGTGATGANNGATGTACATTCAGGAAGTTTTACCAAAAAGAAAGCAGTGCAAAAAGGTGTTGAAAAGATAATGGCGGAAAAAGCTGATCTCATCATTTTCAGTGGCGACCTTGTTAACGACAAGGCTATAGAAATGAAAGATTATTTAGATGTATTTAAGAAGGTAAAAGCCCCGCTGGGAGTTTATTCCACCCTGGGAAACCATGATTATGGAGAATATGTGAGGTGGCCACAGGATGGAGTTTCAAAATCTGAGAATCTAAATAATCTTAAGCAGATCCATCATGATTTGGGCTGGAAACTAATGATGAATGAACATATTGCTCTAAAAAGAAAAGATGAGGAGATTGGGATCATAGGAATTGAAAACTGGAGTGCAAAAGCAAGGTTTCCGAAGCATGGAGATATGGCAAAGGCTTATGCCGGAGCGGGAAAATATCCATTTAAAATCCTGATCAGCCACGATCCCAGTCATNNCCCCGATATTGATCTCATGCTTAGTGGCCATACGCATGGTATGCAATTTGGCATCGAAATCCCGGGATTCAAATGGAGTCCGGTTCAATATGTATATAAACAATGGGCAGGCCTTTATGAAAAAGGAAATCAAAAATTATATGTGAACAGGGGGTTTGGTTTTATTGGTTACCCCGGCAGGGTAGGCCTATTGCCTGAAATAACCGTAATTGAACTGGAGTAATTCGATCAGCCTTCAGAACTGTTCCATAACTTCTGCAAAATTTCCCGGTTAAAACTTATTCTTCCACATCATACTTTCAACCGGTACATTAGGCTGACCGCTGTATTTGGCGCTTGCTTTGGAATTATATTTTTCTATCACCGTTCCTTCTACGGGAAAATATATGAGCTGTCCTACCGGCATACCGGCATATACTCTTACCGGAATCTTACAGGATATTTCCAGCGTCCAGTTACCACAAAAACCAACATCACCTTTGCCGGCAGTTGCATGAATATCTATCCCCAAACGCCCCGTGGAAGATTTTCCTTCGAGGAATGGTACATGCGCATGAGTTTCCGTGTATTCCAATGTCACACCAAGATATAATTGACCGGGTTCCAAAACGTATCCTTCTTCCGGTATTTCAAAATGGCTTATTTCATTATGTTTTTTGGCGTCAAGAATTTTATCTTTATAAACTGCTAAATATTTTCCTAAATGAACATCGTAGCTGTTGCTTCCTAATTTCTCCCTTTTGTAAGGTTTTATAACGATCGTTTTCTTTTCAATTTCTTCAAGAATGCGGCTATCTGATAAGATCATTTATGTGGTTTAATTTTTCTTTGTGCAAAATAATTCATACATCTGCAAAAGAACTTAAATTTATTTTGAATGCCTCTGTTTTATCAACATAATTTCAACGAAACATCCAAACTTGCNNCGTGTGGCAAATCCTGGAGCCTGAATCTTTCTTTCTTCAAAAGGTTCATTTACAAAAGGAAATTAATAATCCCCATAAGAGACTACAACACCTTGCCGGCCGTTATTTGCTGCGTATACTTAATCCTGAATTTCCTTTGCATCTCATAGAGATTGCAGATTCAAAAAAGCCTCTTTTGCCAAACGAAGACTTTCATTTTTCTATTTCACATTGCGGTGATTTTGCTGCCGCTATTATCAGTAACAATCAAAGCGTGGGAATTGATGTGGAAGTAATTACACCAAAGATTGAAAAGGTAAAAGACAGGTTTCTTTTGCCAAATGAAATAAATATGCTTCCGGCTGCTAACCCGGGCTTTCTTACCCTATGCTGGAGTTGTAAAGAAGCTGNNGTTTTAAAAACAATATCAGGCTTACTGATATTACTGTAAAAGAAAATACCGGAATTACCAGTTGCAGATTTGTGATGGGCAGTGAGAGGGAATTAAAAATTCATTTTCGTCTTTTTGAAAATATTTGCCTAGCGTGGGTTACCGGCTAATTTATGGCAACCTGATTTTCCCTGCGCCAACATTTTCCTTTACAGTTTACCTGGAAATTTTTTCAATTAATCTTCCAACAAGTTAGTTTCGTCAACAAGGCTCAAATCAATAGTATCCTGCCCGGCTATTCCTTCTATAGNNGAACCTTCCAGAGTTTTTCCATGGAATCCCTTTCTTTTTGTATGCCGACCTTCATGGCAAAAAATCCTTCGCGAATAGCCTTCCATTGTTCGCTAAATTCATGGCTGGTTAAATAATCATACAGGAGATGCATTTTATCTCCTTTATTTTCCTGGTTTTTGGCTGAAGTATAAATCCGGACGATATTCTCACGGAGCACGTTGGACAGCGCCTTTGCTTCTGAAAAAGTACAAACCCATATTCCATCCTTCAGGCCAAAACTATCCATTTCTCTTGGCATTGTTTTAGCNNAGTGCTGCGCATATCTTTCTTAAATTTTTCTATCCAGTCGGCTCCAAAGTTTTCTGTTCGTTTGCTTTCATAAATGATCTTGCCGCATTCCTGCCCGAAGTTATTCCTTACCAACTGTATGCAGTCAGCACCGCGGATGCCCTTGCCAACTTCTTCAATAATGTCGAAAGGGAAAGCCTTTCGAAGCATTTCTTCGAGGGCAATTTCCTGAACTTCTCCCTGCAGTTGCATGGAGCCCTGGTCTGCCTTGCGTTTCATCTCATCAGCTAATTTCTTCTGATCTTCCAGTTGCTTTTCCAGCTCTTTTAATTTCAAATTATGTTCATTTTCTTTTATCACATTTTTATCCATTTCCTGCTTTCGGATTTGTTCAGTTAAATTGACCCTTTCTTCAGAAAGCTTTTTTTGAAGTAAAATTTCCATTTCTTCTTCTTTATTTTTCAGTTCCTGCACTTTCTTCAGAAAATTGAGTTCTTTTTGCCGGGCAGATTTTAATTTCTCTTCAATATCTGAATTGGACTCTTTTAGAATTTTCAATTGATTTTCATAATCGCTGCTGATAGATTTTCTTAATTTCTCCTGTACTTCGCTTTCGATCTTCAGTTTTTCTTTTTGCAGCCTTTCATTAAACAACTCGTTTTCTTTTTCCTTCTTTTTTTCAAATTCTTTTCTCTGGTCTTCCAGTAATTTTTCCTGTTCTGAAAAATATTTTCCCAGTTTCTGCTTTTCTTTATTTAATTTCTCTTCATATTCTTTTTCCAAAGATTTTGCGATCGCATCTTCCGGGGCAAATTCATGTTTGCAATTCGGGCATATAATAAGTGTAGTCATAATTTATAAGAGAATTATTAAGTACCTAAAATAAAAAAGCCAAATCAAAATTAACTTCTCTTTGTTGTAAATTCCGGCTATTACAGTTATCCAATTGAAAAAAAATCCTTCACCTTTTTGAGATGAAGGATTTTGTGCGGCAAAGGAGATTCGAACTCCCACACCCTTTCGGGCGCTACCACCTCAAAGTAGTGCGTCTACCAGTTTCGCCATCGCCGCAATTATGATCATTTTGAAAAATTTGGTCATGCAAATTTAATAAAACAAGGGAATTAAAACTAAGCGTTTAAAACAATCCTGAAGGTGGTTCCTTTTTGAGGCTCGGATGACTTCACATATAACTGGCCCTTATGGTATTTATCAATAATTCTTTTTGAAAGAGAGAGGCCAAGGCCCCATCCGCGTTTCTTTGTGGAAAAGCCTGGTTTGAAAACTTTAGATATATTTTGTTTGCTGATTCCTCTTCCGCTATCGGTAACATCCACAATTACCTGGCCCGGCTGTTTATTAATTTTAATAAGGATGCTGCCTTTGCCTTCCAGCGCATCTAATGCATTTTTTAAAAGGTTTTCCATTACCCAATCAAATAATGGTCCTGATATTATTGTGATAACCGGTTCGTCGGGTGCTTCAATAGAAAAATGGACTTTGTCAGGCGCCCTTCTTTTGATGTAATCCACCATATCCCTTACCTGTTTGGTAATATCAAATTCTTCCAGTTTTGGTGAACTTCCTATTTTTCCAAATCGGTCGCTAATCAATTTCAATCGATTTACATCTTTCTCCATTTCAAGTGAAACAGAACTAAAAGGTTCTTTTTCCTTCAACATTTCCACCCATCCTTCAAGAGACGAAATAGGTGTGCCCAACTGATGGGCTGTTTCCTTTGCCATTCCTGCCCAAACCTGGTTTTGTGTAGATATGTTGCGCGCAGTTATTGAATACAGCGTAATAATTATGAAAAGCGCCACAATGAGTAATTGCACAATCGGGTAATATCTTACCTCCTTTAGCAATTCGGAGTCACCATAATAATATTTGTTGAGAAGAAATGGGTTCTTGTTTATTTCAACAACTATAGGAGGATGTGCCTTCCTGAATTCGGCTAGTTTTTTTTGCAGATATAAAGTATCTTTTCTGATCATTGAGGTATCCATATTCAGGACTTCGCCGGAAGGGATGTCCTGTTCATTCGCTTCAATGATGGGAATATCGGTATTTTCTGAGGTGATGATATTTGTGAGATTCAATGCAGGTTTCTCAGTAGTTTCAGCCCTTGTTTTCAGCGCCTGAACCCAAATGCTTANNTTCCACTGCAATTTTCCGGGCCAGGTAATTTGAATAAAATATAGTTCCGGTTACAATCGCAACGGCTACCACAGCCAGCAGGGTACGGATATTTAGAAACTGTGTGAACATTAAACAGGTTTACCTCCAAATCTAAATTTATAATCTGACATGTAAAATTTTTATGTTTGTACTCAATTAAAGATAAATTATTGATTATTTCGCCCTCAGTAGCTATTGTTATTCTTAACTGGAATGGTAGATCCTTTCTCGAAAAATTTCTTCCATTTACAACAGCGTCTACTTACAATAATTATAGTATCATAGTTGCTGATAATGCTTCGGATGATGATTCTGTTGACTTTATAACAAAAAATTATCCGGGGATAAAAATATTACTGAGCCGCGCGAATCAGGGATTTTCAAAAGGCTATAATTCATCATTAATGCAGGTTTCTGCAGACTATTACGTTTTACTCAATAGTGATGTGGCAGTTACCAAAAACTGGATAGAACCTGTAATCGCCCTTATGGAAAGCGATGAGAAGATTGCCGCGTGCCAGCCGAAAATATTATCTTTCAATAACAGGAGTCAATTTGAATATGCCGGTGCCTGCGGCGGATTTCTTGATAAAATGGGATACCCTTTCACCCGTGGGCGGATTTTTGACACTTGTGAGAATGATACCGGCCAATATGATTCCATTGCTAAGATTTTTTGGGCATCGGGCGCGGCGCTTTTTGTGAGGGGAACGGTTTTTCATGAAATGAATGGTTTTGATGAATATTTCTTTGCGCACCAGGAAGAAATAGACCTGTGCTGGAGAATGCAAAGAGCCGGATATACCATTTATGCTGTTCCTTCCTCGGTGGTATATCATGTTGGTGGCGGCACATTACCAATGGGCGACCGAAAAAAAATATATTTGAACTTCAGAAATAATCTTGTCATGCTCAGTAAGAATTCAACCTTTTCAGAATCGTTATGGAAAATTCCTGTGAGAATTATGATGGATATTGTTGCGGCGTACCGTGCTTTGATTGGGGGTGATTTCAGCACATTTATATCAATTGCTTCTGCCCACCTTGATTATGCAGGATGGATCTTCATAGGAAAAAGAGGAAAAAAACTTCCAAAAATGAAAACAAAAAGTATAGCTACCGTTTATGATGGAAGCATCGCCTGGCAATATTTTATAAAAAAGAAAAAAACATTTTCTGAAATTGTTCCGTTTAAAAAATGATTTTTAAGTTCAAACAAGTATTTTTGCGATGCAAAATTTAAAATATGGAACAGGAAGAAGTTACAGATAATTCCGGTAAGGATCTCGCTCATAATTGGGTTTCCACTTCACGGTTTCTTTTCTATGCCCAGGTTATCATGTTCGTAGCCCTCGTATTGGGTGGGTGCTATACTATGTATCAGCACCGGTACAAGGGTACGCCGGAAGTAGAAGTTCCCGGTAATACTTTGTATAATCCGCAATACAAATAAATTTTTCTTAGGGGGCTTTAATTCTTAATTTTGCAATCCATTTTTTCAGTTCTTAATTTATTGCGGAAGTAGCTCATTTGGTAG
>PKYU01000177.1 GCA_003132765.1 Chitinophagaceae bacterium
GAATCCTGGAAAACCAAAAAATGAAATGCTGTATTGGTAATTTTTAAACAATAGGTTTCACGGTTTTCTAAAAAAAGTAAACAAGGATTCGCAGGCTCCAAAAAAAACTAATTGAATTTAGCAAACGGCCTGAATTTAATCATGCCGGATATCCGGACACTCTGTTGCAGAAAGATCGTAGGGGTTGCAGTGGATGCTGGTATACCACCCTCGAAAATTTCATCCCTGAGTTCCGGGGAATTCGTAGGCATGGTTGCAGATGATCCCGATAATAAGATTGAATTAAAGATCTTTCATAGTTCTATTCTGAATGATCATGAAGCCTTAAGAAAAGAACAGCGAGCCTATAAGTCTATTCCCGTGGTCCGCCAGATTAATTCGTCTATAGTTCAAAAGAATTATCTACAGATAAAACAGTAGATTGAAGATTTGGTAAATGCAGAAATGGACCGGATTATGGGCGATCCTGGAATGGTGGGTATGGTTTTGAAGAAAGGGTAATATCAAAATATCTTGGAATTATCTTCTGAAATTAAAGCGCCTGAATTACTGGTTCCATAAGGGTTTGCAGCACAAATATTGCTTTTATCCAGGACAGCGATGTCATTAAGATAGAACACGGTAGACCAATTGTCGCATCGCTGACGCGACAATTAATTGCCTTGCATTTTTATCACGACATGAAAAATAACAATCGCGACATTTAATTGTCGCGATAACTTTATGTGCGACATAAAAGCATCTTTAATTGTCGCTAAAACAGAATCACGACATAAAATTGATTTAATTGTCGCGAAAAGCCTTATATTTGTCGCAAAATGAAGAATAGCAAAGAAGATATTGAGCGGGAACTGCAAGCCCTTAAAAGGGCCGTCGGCTCGTTGGAGGGGGGTGGAAATATTGATGAGGTACAAGTTGCACTGGACATTGCCATTGAGCTTAGGACTTTACAACGCAGGGTAAAAACACTCATCGGGCAGGGTACTATAGCAACCACAGGCAAAGGAAGAGCAATTAAATACCATCTGAAGGCCCTTGAAATAGTTACCCAGGGTGAGAGCGAGGCTGAAGGGCCAGTTCCGGCCATACCCTTATCCAGGGAAGGCAAGGGAATACTAAACATTGTTACTTTACCGGTACAACGCCGCAACCCGATTGGGTATAACCGCGATTTCCTGGATTCTTACCAGCCTGATACAAGCAGTTATCTCACGATAGAGGAAAAACAAAGACTAGCAAAGATTGGTTTCACGGGGCTTAATAATGCTGTGCCCGGCACTTATGCAAAAGAGATTTTGCAGCGATTACTGATAGACCTAGCGTGGAATTCCAGCAGGTTGGAAGGAAACACCTATTCATTATTGGATACACAACACCTACTTGACCAGGGTGTTCATGCACAAAATAAATCCGAACCGGAAGCGCAAATGATACTGAACCATAAAGATGCTATCGAATTTATTGTGCAAAATACCAATGAGATCGGGTTTAACCGTTACACGATATTAAATCTTCACGCGCTGTTATCCAATAACCTTTTGAATACCCCCGCCGCTTCAGGAAGATTGCGAACGCATGGTGTCGGTATCGGCGGTTCGGTATATACACCGCTTTCCATGCATCAAATGATTGAGGAAATATTTGATGCGATACTTAAAAAAGCAGATGAGATAGAAGATCCTTTTGAACAGGCATTTTTTATAATGGTTCATTTACCCTACCTGCAGCCATTCGATGATGTTAATAAACGTGTCTCACGTCTTGCTGCCAATATCTCTTTAAGCAAGAAAAATCTGTCGCCTTTGTCTTTTATCGACGTTCCGCAGAAATTATATATTGATGGTTTGCTGGGAATTTACGAACTGAATAAAGTTAATCTTCTTAAGGATGTTTTTTTGTGGGCTTATGAGCGTTCGGCGAAACAATATGCGGTACAACGTCAATTATTGGGGGAGCCGGATCTTTTCCGCATGAAGTATCGTGAACAAATCCGGGGATTGATAACGGAAATTGTAGTTGAAGCCGCCCCAAAAGATGTTGCGTCGATCCTTATTAATGCCAGAGCCCTACGGTTGCCGCAAGAGGATCAGTCAAAATTTATACAAACTGCCGAAACAGAACTACATAGCCTTCATGCCGGAAATTTCGCCCGCTATTATTTACGGCCGGCCGAGTTTACGCGTTGGCAAGAAGCCTGGAATAAATAATCATTGAATATAATTATTTCGTGTAACGTTAATAGTTATATATAAAGGATGGAAAGTGAAACGCGAAATTTAAAACAGTTTTTAGGAGGGCCAGGCGGAAAAACGGCCCTGTGTTATGTAACTAAAGCTACTTTACTAATATATAAATTAACGGCGATCATCGCCGCGATCTTGTTACTTTATAAACAAAAGGTGAGAAATAAATAATAGCAACCAGCAGAGAAATATAAGGAATTATTATTCTAGTCCCTGAATGAGAGGTGATAATAATGCACAACCGCCTCTTCACATTGGTTACATCCGGTACGCTCTTGTGAAGTTACTAATGTAGCCAGCTTTAAAAATAATAATACCTGGTTAGCCCACCGGCTGCTGGATTTTTGTTTAGTCAGGCATAACATCTTATTAACAAGGGCGTATAAATAAGCTCACGACCGCCGCCGTGCAATCTTTACGGACCGTTGGCATGGAAAGTATTCGAATATTCGTATTCTCAGTTTTAAAAAAATCTCCAAAAAAGATTAATTTATTATTTTGCAAAGAGGGCTTTTAGCTATACATTTCTAAAAGAACAGGGTACGGTAGAAATGGAAAAACGGTTTCATAACCTGGTTAAATGACAATTGAAGAAGACTTAA
>PKYU01000490.1 GCA_003132765.1 Chitinophagaceae bacterium
TCAGGCTTATCGGGTGCAGCAACTCCTTTTATCTTACGCAATTTATCCTGGAGCTCCTTTTCATTTTCAAGAAGTGATTTCAATTTTTCTTCTGCGTGCTGCTTAGACATTTTTGATTGCTGGGGCTTAGGTTGATTATTTTGGTTTTGCTGGTTCTGCTTATTTTGGGGATTTTGATTTTGTTTATTTTGTTTTTGCTGCTGTTTTTTGTCATTCTGGTTTTTTTGCTGCTGTTGTTTTTGCTGCTCCTTAAGAGCACGCTGCAGATTTTGACGGGCATCTTCATCTGTAGGATCAAGCAATAGGGCATTTTCATAGGCATTAATACATTCAGGAAGTCTTTTTGCCTTCTGTAAAGCCACCCCCTTATTATAATATGCTTTTTCTTTTACAGTATTATCTGAACTTGCCTTTATGGTATTATCGTATGAATCAATTGCCTTATCCGTATTATCCTTCCTGTAAAAAGTGTTTCCTAAATTGTATGTGGCGGTAGTGTTATTATCAGCAATTTTAAGTGCATCGAGGTATGAATTTTCAGCCGCATCATAATTATTATTTTCGTAGGCTTCATTTCCTTTAAAAATTTCGTTTGTTGCATTTTGTGCAAAGGAATGATTACTCATAAAAAAGATCAATACAAGAGTGGCTGCAAGATTTTTTTTGATCTTTCTTCTTTCAGAAATAAATAATTCCAGGATCAATATCAATAAAGCTGCAGCTAAGAAATATTGAAAATATTGCCTGAATGCTTCAAACAAGCTGTCGCTCACAGTTGCAGCTCCTATTTGCCCAAGGTTTTTTTTGATATTCTGAGCCACTTCATCAGTTGAAGTATATAACTGGTAAGATCCATTTCCGTTTTTGGCGATATCTCTCAATTCCTGTTCATTCAGTTTGGTGATAACCACCTTCCCTTTATCATCTGTTTTGTCTGAATTAGTTTCGGGATCAAAAATCGTTGTCCCGAGAGGAGATCCTATTCCTATGGTATTAATTTCTATCCCTTCTTTGCCTAGTTGTTTGGCGGCTTTTATTGCGTCGTCATCATGATCTTCTCCATCGCTGATCAGGATGATTGATTTATATGTTTTTTCCTTGGGATTGAAGGCTGCTTCACACATATTCAGCGCATCGCTTATAACGGTTCCCTGTTTTGCAACATCATCCGGAGAGGCTGAAGCAAGGTACATCTTTGCTGCTTCGTGATCAATGGTTAAAGGCATTTGAAGGTATGCACGGCCGGCAAATATTACCAAACCGATCTTATCGTCCGGTGATTGATCAATTATTTTTGAAATCACCTGCTTAGCCCGCTCCAGCCGGCTTGGTTTAATATCCTGTGCAAGCATGCTCTTGCTAACATCGAGCGTTATCATGATATCTATTCCTCTCCGTTGTATTTTTTGCGTTCCAACCGGTTCTACGAGGCTGGCAAGAGCAAAACCGCACAGTGAAAACCCTATCAAAAAAAGGATAAATTTTGATAAAAACTTTTTGGCAGAGTAGTTCTTGGTTAATTGATCCACGAGGACAGAGTCGCCGATTTTTTTTGAAGTATTTCTCTTCCAGCGCTTGAGCATGAAATAGAGCAATATCAAAACCGGAATGATGGTAAGCGTAAGGAAATACTCAGTGTATTGGAAATGTAGCATGACGATAACGCTAAATTAAAAATGAATGTGCATTNNGCATGGGAAAGTGTTAAATAATTTTCTGATCGGAGACCGCGAATTATTATGAATCTCTTTCCTGGGCCCTGAGCCAGCGTTCCGGTATTTCATTATTGCTGGCAAAAAGATAATCACTATAACTGCATGCGATGAGTTTTTTATCAGGCAATTCCATCCACCATCTTCCGGTTTTTTTACTTTGTATGAAAATAGTATCCACTTCTGCGAAGGAGGTATGATATTCGTTAAAATTTTGCCGCTCACCCAAATCCGCCTCCTGGTTGCGCCTGCTTTTGCCATCGATGAAATACCAGAGCATCTGTGCAATCTGCAAAGCAGAAAGGTTCCTTACATCGTAAAGCGGGTTATACCCATAGATTCCCAGCGAGGATATGCTAGGACTCAATCCTGCGTAACGTATAAGGTTACATGCTTCTTCTCCGGTAAAGCCGTTCGGGCTGCACATGGCTGCCGGGGCATCACTGTGTTTTATTGCAGCAATATCAAAACTGAGCAGATTCGTATTCCTGATAACCGGTTCCATTTCTTCCAATTGTTCTTTGGCTATCCCGGCCCGGTAGCAGTCAAATTTAAGCTTGTCCATAGTTTCAAGCATTCTAGGATGCACGAAATAACTTTGAAAACCAATGTGGTTATAGTGCTTAACCATATTAGGTTCGCTGGTTAACATTTCCATTAAAAAATTATGGCTTCTAAGCGTTGATTCACTTCTGAGGTCAATAGTTGCATCAATTACTGTAGCTTCTATAACTGTTTTGAGATCTTTATAAGCATAATACTGGGCAAGTGTATTATCGTGAGAACCGCCGATAATGATAATTGTCTTTTTCAGGCGGAGCATTTCACCAATCACAGTTTTTGCAGATGCATAGCTATCAGCTAATGTAGCTCCGCATCTGATATTACCCAAATCGGCGATGGTAATATCTTTGTGCCAGTAATGCAGTTGATAAAATTGTTTTCGGATGATATCAGCGGCATTTTGCTCCATAACAAAACCCTCCCCCCTGAATTCATTGATACCGGCAATTACCACATCTACACCTGATAATTCGGGTAATTCTTCTTCATATATTTTTATGAAATTGGCTAACTGGCTGTCATTGTATGGTTCTCCATCATTTATAGCTGTTTTATTTATGGGAGTCAAAAATTCATAGAGGTCGTACATATCTGTTTTCAATTTTGGGCAAACCTAAAGATAAATAGTACAAAAAAAAACCGTAGCCATTCATTTTGCCGGGTTAGCGTAAAATTTTAAATAAAGTATTGGCTTACTTTTGCAACTATGAAAAATTTGATGCAAGAGGTAGAACAGGCAAAAGAGGCGATTAATAATTTTACTACTACGGAAAAAAAACCTGCAGAAGTATTCCGCATACAGTTTTTGGGTACAAAGGGAGCGATAAAATTA
>PKYU01000443.1 GCA_003132765.1 Chitinophagaceae bacterium
TAAGAGCCTGTCAGGATGAGTTTGCAGAACACGATGTTAACAGTAATACCCCGACTTCTGCAAGCTTACACCTCTTAAAACTTAAATGACTTTGCCCGCCTCAGGCATGACTAAAAAACTCTAACTGCTTTGAACTGTGAGCACAAAATTTTCTCTGCTTGGTTTCTGCATATTTTCCTGCGCTATAAGTGTAAACGTTTGTTGAATTATTTTTTTGAATTGTAAAAATTCGGAAGGTTTACGAATGAAATATTTTGCTCCATTTTTGTAAAGCATGTTCACCACCTCTTGTTCAAAGGAGGTGGAGAATATTATTACAGGAAGCTGATTCAATTTTTGGTTGAGCTTGATTTCTAATAAACATTCGAAACCATTTTTGCGGGGCATGTTTAAATCCAGAAAAATAACATCAGGAAGTTGCTGCATATTTTCAGAAAGGTAGTCCATTAGTTTTTCTCCATCCACAACAGTTGCAAGTTTAGTAGGAATAGTTAATGTCTCCAAAGCTATACTAAAAAACAGGCGGTCATCTTTGTCGTCATCTGCAAGCAGAATTTTCAGTGGTTTCAAATTACCGTTAATTGGCCATGCTGAAATCATTTTTTACTATTTTAAACCTGCCTCACGGAAAGTGTTCTGATTACAAAATTTTTCCCTGACCGTTATGCGATTTTATTTCTATCGCCTTAGTAATAGCAAGGTGAATAACCTGTTTAAGTTGTGCAAAATCATTGGGCTTGCGAATGTAATCCTGTGCCCCTATCCTATAGAGCCTTTTTATCATATCCTGCTCATAATTCACATCTCGGGGGTATGAAGTTGAAAACATTATCACGTAAATAGCTTTTAGTTTTATACTCCCTTTTAGCTCTAATAAACATTCGAACCCATTTTTGCGGGGCATGTTTAAGTCAAGGAAAAGTATATCCGGAATGTTTTCTGCATTCTTAGCCAGGTAATCCATTAGCTGCTCTCCGTCATTAACAGTGTTAATATTAGTTGCGATGGAGATTTCCTGTAATACTTCCCCAAAAAAGAAACGGTCATCTTTATCGTCATCTGCAAGGAGAATGTTAAGCGGAGCATTTTGTTGATTAGCTATCATAGTCAATTATTAAAGCCTATTGTTGGCAGCTTCCTTAACCTGGTTAGTAAAAATATCCTTCAAGGGCAGATTATAATACGCAAAGTAAACCTTCTTGTACTTAAAAGTATTACATACTTTTTAAAATAAGTTACACAATTCATACATTTACCTCCATATACAGGCTCAAAAATAACTGGTATTATATCTGCCATATATTGACTAACCCAAAGTTATTTGACGCTTATATTGGTTGTAATGCCAGATGGTTTGCCGACTGCAATTGTATGGGGAACTTCCCTTTTCCATCTATGGTACCAAAAAAGGTTTTGCGTATTTGTTCAGTTTTACCAGATTCTACGCAACAATAAATAGTCTTATTGTTTCCATCCTGAATCTTGATGTTTTTGAATTTGAAGCAATCTTTATTAAGAATTGCAATTATTATTCTTAGTAGTCTTCAGAGGAAAGTTAGCCTAATATGTATATTCATATTTTATCAATCCAGATTACTCCATTGGTTTTTTTGGAGAAGTCATGCAAAAGATACAATGAAAATTATCCCTACGGGAAGTTGTATCACTCTATTGAGCGATTTTTTGCCTATGGAAGCAAAAACATTTTTCAGGATGCTGTATTTTGAGGATTATGCGAAATACGCATTTTGGAATTTTAATGATAATTTTATCAGTGACTTATCACGAAATGTTTTACTCATTAGTGAAGACAATATTAAATCTTGCATTGAATTNNCTCATTTTGTTACCGTAAGATTGCTTCTTTAAGAAAAGATAAAAAATTTGAAAATCGAAATATTAAAAAAGATGATTTGAAAAAATAGAACGATGGAGCTAAATACGATTTTAAAGCATTGGATAAAATTGAACCATTCTCACATACAGAAAAGGAAAAATCGGGTTTAGTAGAAAGTTTATTTGATGGCTTGCCTGAAAAGAGCGATTATCTTATAAAATTGTACAACATGCTTCAAGTTCTTGATTCTGGATTTATGTCCGATAGAAAAAGTGAAGCACAAAAAGCTTTTAGAGAAATTAATGATGTGAGTGTTATCCCAGAAGACAAAAAAGAACAATTCTACGATAATTTAAAATCGTTTGATTTTTCAAAAAATATGCTTATACAGATTTTAAAAGTAAAATCAATTCGAAGTATGTTATAAGTGTTCAAAGAAACAAGGTAAAGGAATGGATATACGATTCCAATTTAGTGGCGAATTGAATAAAGATTGAGGATGTTGACCTATATATTAAAGAAATATCCAAACTATCGAATTGGCTATATGGGGTTTATTTTGTTAAACTTGATTATTCAGAAACTAATGGATTAATTGGAGTAAAGGCNNGTTTAATGATGAGATGCTATAATGTATATATCGTGATCCATCTTTCATTATATCAAAATTCCCTAAAACAGCATTTTAGTATAATAAAAACCAATAAAAACCCAACCAATAAAAACTGTTCATGCCTGTCCATCAACCTTCCTTATGGGATAATGTAGCCTTAGAAACCGGATACCGTTGCCTGATTGCTTTAAAGCTGGATGAGGCTATCAGGCAATTTAATGCGGCTATGGGATCAGCAACCGGCGATCGGGAAAGCATTCATATTGGCCTCGCTACCTGCCAATTCTGGCANNAAGAGCCGGTAACACCTTTGGGCAATACGGTGAGCCGCTCACGGTACATGACAGTTTTACTGGAAGATTTCAGCCATTATCCTTTCACTCCCGGCATAAGGAAATTTAAAAAGGCGTTGTTAAATTACCTTGCCGACCGGATAATCCGGGAAGTGGATACAGATGTAAAAAATATGGAAACCGCTTTTGATTTATTGTTAGGCATTGATGATTTTAGAAAGGCGGAAAACCTGGTATCACAATATAAAAGACAATTTCCTGAAAACCACGGTTTCCTTTACCTTTTAGCGCAGGTACAATGGCTGGGCGGCAATAAAACGGAAGCAAGAAATAATTACGCCAGGGCCTTGCTGTACCATCCGGATCAATTTTCAGCCCGCAGAATTGAACCAGGTCCATTGAAAAAACTGATAGAATCTTACGGGCCGGCAATGGCTCCGGCTTATGGATGGCTTCGGGATATTTTGCCTTCAATCCCTCTCGCTAGTATAGTAAAAACGCCAGATATGGAACACGATCATGCTATCCAAAGCTATCGCCTGATGCAGCAAGCGGATGAATCATTGAAAAATAATGACATGAAATCCAGCATTTATTTCAGGAAACAATTAAAAGAACAAGCCCCTGATTTGTATGAGGAATATTTTAATCTGCTAAAGCAACGGAGAGGAACTATTTAAATTACTTAAAAAAGATAAAAACCGTGCATCCATACCTTCCTCATCTCCTCGCCGACATCAAAGCCGCACATCGCCAGGAAATTCCTTTAGAGCAGGAACAACTCCAAATTTTTGAAGAAGAAATGGAAGAAATAGAAAAGTGGGTAAATGGTGAAGATGCGGAGTATACTTTCGGCTATTATTGCGGATTGGAGTCCGAAAATTTTCCACCCGCAGGCCAGTTGACTGATGATGAAATGATCACTATCCGCAAGGATTTTGAAAATATGATGTACTCCTGGAATCATGGAATAAGTTTACCTGGAAAATTGCCCGTTGCATTCGCCTACAAAATGATAATGGATTCTCTGAATATGAAAACAAGTATTGTGAACAGCGGATCCATGCATTTTGATTTTTGTAGTGGTTACGCTCCCGGTTGTATTTTTAAAGAATATTGCCCTTGCCTGGAGTTTTGGAATACCCCGATTGATATTGATGGTTCAAAAGAAAATAATGGGATTCCATTTTAATTAATTGAACCCCTGAATAAAATTGTGTATTTTCCATACAACACTTTTTATCTATACTTGTAGATACCGATATACACATTTATGGATAGCCTGTATTATTATAACGACATTCTTTCAGCTAAAATCAGCCTTGATTTTAAACGAAGTTTATTTGATACCATCAATTGGGATCAGAAAATGATCGCCATCAAAGGTGCCCGGGGAGTAGGCAAAACAACGCTGATGTTGTAAAGNNTAAAGGCAGAAATTTGGATTGGATAAAAAGGTCCATTCACTTTATGTGAGCATGGATCATCCCTACTTTTATAACAGGACTTTGTTCGATTTTACAGATGAATTTTATAAATTTGGTGGCTGCTTTTTGTTTGTAGATGAAGTACATAAATATGCTTTGTGGTCAAGAGAATTGAAAGTGCTGTATGATGCTTTCCCTGAACTGAAGGTGGTATTTTCTTCTTCGTCGGCACTGGATATTTATAGAGGGGAATCAGATTTTNNTTTTACCTATCATTTACCGGGGATGTCTTTCCGGGAATTTCTGATCTTTAAAAAAAAGGTAATCGTAAAAGTTGTTAAACTTAACCCACATTGCAACCTAACCAGAAAATAAAACAGGTTTTTCGGGGGTTTCAGCTTTTTTGATTTCTGGAGGGGGGACTACAGATGGCACATCTTCATCTGGGCCTATTGCGGTAAATTCTTGGCATGTCTTTGCAAACTTTATTAAGTTTAGAATTAATGTAACCATCTATTTGAAAATACAAGTCCATGTTATGAGAACTTTCTAATTCATTCAATGTGTATTGGTTGGTTTTTGAATCTTTTTCTATCTCTTCTGTAGAAAGCTCAATATAAAAGTACTGCTTGAGAAAAAGGATCGGATCTCCATGATTCATTTTCTTTGCAATTAATACGAGATTCTCAACCCTGCGAATTTTTTCGAGAAGACGTTGATTTAATCCGAGAGCATCCCCGAAAGAGGGAGGTAATTTTTTAGAAATTGCTCTTTGTTTTTGATCCCAATAGCAACCAGGTATATAAATACTTGTTGGTAACACTGTCCG
>PKYU01000240.1 GCA_003132765.1 Chitinophagaceae bacterium
AACCCCTAATAGCTGGACTTTCCACCTTCAGAATCTAAAAGAAGTTGCGTGGCTTGCCAAAGAAAAAAACCTGCCTGGTCGGCAGACAAGTATTTTAACTATTTGTGACAACAGTTATTGTTCTCCGCTATATCAAAAACCTATAGAATTTGGGATAGACCTAATGCTGCAAAGCGCGACAAAATATATTGGCGGGCATAGTGATGTAGTTGCCGGAGCGTTATGTGGAAAAGCCAGTATTATAAATAATATATTTCAGAGTGAGTATATGAATATGGGTATAGGAACAACACCGTTTAATGCCTGGCTGATGATTCGCGGGTTAAGGACAATTAATATAAGGCTTGAAAAAATTTCGGATACCACACCTAAAGTTGTCTGCTATTTAAAACAACATGAAAAAGTAGATAAAGTCATTTTTCCTTTTGATGAGGACTTTCCCCAATACAAACTGGCAAAGGAACAAATGAAGGGAGCTTGCGGATTATTTTCTTTTGTAATAAAAGCTCAAACGGTTGACGAGATTGAAAAATTTTGCGAAGGATTACAACATATTTTAATGGCTGTAAGCTGGGGTGGCCATGAGTCTTTAATTATTCCCGGATGTGCCTCAATAAGTAAGAATGATTTTGATCCTGCAAATGCTGATCATCGAATGATGAGAATGTATGTAGGCCTTGAGGAAGCAGAATATCTGATTGCAGATTTGGAAAGAGGATTTGGGAGCATGTAACTAAAGAAAATTGAGTTTTGTTATTGTATCAGAATTCCTCAGTCATTTCATCAGATTTCATAATTTACCCTCATTAGCCTTTAATACCCGTAGAAGATTTCCACCCAGAATTTTATCAATATCTTTTTCGCTATAACCCTTTTCCACCAAGGCTTTTGTAATTAATGGATAAGATGTAACATCGTCCAGTTGTAAGGGAGAAGATTCAATGCCATCAAAATCAGAACCCAGCCCCACATAGTCAACACCAACCAAATTGATAATATATTCTATGTGCTGCATGAGTAAAGAAAATGGCGGACGTAAAGCCTGTACTTCATCCTTGTAGCTGGAGTACAGGTAATCCTCAATCATAAATTCATTCATTCCTGATTTAATAAGGGAATCACTTTCAGATTTATGCTTTTGAAGAAAAATATCTTTCTTTCGTATATAGGTACTATCTATAAAACCGGAATAAAAATTAACCTGTATAACGCCACCGTTTTTCGCAATGGCTTTTATTTGATCGTCTTTTAAATTTCTTTGATGGGGGCATAAATTGTACACGGAACTATGGGAAGCAATGATCGGTTTCGTAGTTGAACCTATCACATCCCAAAAAGTTTGTTCCCCAACGTGGCTGATATCCACCATCATACCCAATGCGTTCATTCGATGTACTATCTGCCTTCCAAAATCAGTCAATCCTTTATGTAGCAGATCTTTTGTAAAAGTTTCATCAAAAGCGCTGGTGGCCCATGGCGTGGAATTATTCCAGGTGAGAGTCATGTATCTTGCACCACGTTTATAAAGGGAATCCAATTTGCTTAAATCATTTTCAATCTGGTGGCCGCCTTCTACGCCAAACATAGCCGCTAATTTATGTTGCTTCACTACTTTATAAAGCTGTTTGCTGTTAGAAACCTCCACTATCTTGTCCGGGTTACGTTTTGCAACAGCATCTAATGTATCCATTTGCCTTAGGGCAAATTGGAAAGGATTGAGTTGATTGCCATCGCTCCAAACGGAAAAGAATTGTACATCTACGCCTCCCTGTTTCCACCTTTCCAGATCGCTATGGGTTTTTCCTTTTAAGTCTGTATCAAACGCAACACCTTTTTCCATTACTTTCGTCAGGATATCATTATGTGTATCTACAACAATCGCCTTCCTATGGATTTCCTGGTAAGATTGTGCATGCATCTGAAGCGAAAAAAATATGCTGGGTAGTAATAATTTTATTTTCATTTTTTCTTTTTAGTTAGATTTTTAGTGTCTAATTTGTCCCTCCAAATTTAATTAAATATGCGCATATCTACTTTAAGCAAAATAATTGCCGGATTATTTATAACCCTCTCTTTCTCGGTTACCAATGCCCAAAAGAAAAAAACTGTAAAAAGTGTTCCGCCAGAAACAACTTTACAACCCAATGATAGCCTATTCAATGGAATGAAATGGCGAAATATCGGCCCTTTCCGCGGTGGCCGCTGCCTGGCTGTTACCGGTGTACCGGGAGATGCGATGACTTATTATGCCGGAGCTGTAGGCGGTGGATTATGGAAAACAATTGATGGTGGCAATACCTGGGATTGTATTTCCGACAGCACTTTTCAAAGCTCCTCAGTTGGTGCAGTGGCGGTTGCAAAGAGTAACACCAATGTGGTTTATACAGGAATGGGGGAAGTGGAAATGCGGGGAAATATTTCTTTTGGTGATGGCGTATATAAGAGTATGGATGCAGGCAAAACATGGAAATTCATAGGCCTCGGCGAATCGAATGCTATCGGGACAATCGTGGTAAATCCTCAGAACCCTGACATTGTTTATGTAGCAGCCCAGGGAAAGATATGGGGCCCCACACCAAATAAGGAAAGAGGATTGTTTCGCAGTGAAGACGGCGGAAAGACCTGGGATAAAATTTTATATGTTGATGATACTACCGGTTGTGCAGATGTAAAAATGGATCCCGATAATCCTGCTATTTTATATGCCTCTATGTGGAAGGCATGGAGAACTCCTTATTCGCTAAGTAGCGGCGGAAAAGGCAGTGGTTTATTTAAATCTATTGACGGAGGAGATACCTGGAAACTGATCTCAGACAACCCAGGGATGCCGGAAGGCCTGAAAGGTAAAATTATATGCACCATTTCACCGGTTAACCATAATAAAATATGGGCCATTGTGGAAAATAAACAATATGGGGTGTATTATTCTTCTGATGGTGGAGAAACATGGAACAGGGTGAGCACTATGAATGACCTTACGCAGCGGCCCTGGTATTTCAGCCAGATTTTTGCAGATACAAAAAATGAAAATATCGTGTACGTTCTCAACGTTAGGTTCTTCAGATCAGAAGATGGCGGTGTTTCCTGGAAAAATGTACCCAATCAGCATGGTGATAATCATGATATGTGGATCAACCCCGATAATGATAAAAACTGGATCATGGGTGATGATGGCGGGCCCCAAATTACATTTGACAATGGAAGAAATTTTACCAGACAACACCTCCCCACCGCCCAGTTTTACCATGTGAATCTTGATAATGATTATCCTTACAATATTTATGGCCCACAACAGGATAACACCAGTATCAAAATAAAAAGCAGAACTGCCGGAGCTACTATTGCTGATAATGACTGGAGAGCAGTTGGCGGTGGTGAAGCAGGATATATAGTCCCTGATCCCACCAATTCAAAAATCACTTATGGAGGCGAGTATGATGGGGTTATGAGTACTTTCAATGAAAATGACGACCAGTATCGTTTTGTATCCGTATACCCTGAGCAGAATTATGGTATCGGTGCTATACAATATAAATACCGTTTTAACTGGACCTACCCGATTTCATTTTCCCCACACAACCCGAAATGTTTGTATGCCACTTCGAATGTAGTTCACCGAAGTTTTGACGAAGGCCAGACATGGGAAAATATTAGCCCTGATCTCACCCGTCACGACTCAAGAACTTTACAACCAAGTGGTGGCCCGATCACACTGGATATTACAGGTACTGAAACATATGCTACTGTTTTTGCTTTTGCAGAAAGCCCAATTAAAGCTGGCGTTTTGTGGGCCGGTAGTGATGACGGAATGGTGCATGTAAGTACCGATGATGGTAAAACATGGACAGACGTTACTCCCAAAATGCTGCCTGTTGGCGAAGATGATTCCCCAAAATGGGCGCTGATTAGTTATGTGGAACCTTCACATTTTGATCCGGCAGTTTGTTATGTTTCCGCCACCAGATATAAGAGTGGTGATAAGAGGCCCTATATTTTAAAAACGACAGACTATGGTAAAACATGGACGATGATTACCCATGGATTGAAGGAAGATGTGTATAACCGCTGTGTAAGAGAAGATCCTACTCATAAGAATATATTATATGCAGGGATGGAAACGGGCATAATGATCTCTTTTGATGGCGGTGATTACTGGCAGGCTCTTCAACTGAATTTACCTACCTCCCCCGTACACGACATACAAGTACAGACAAGAGAGCATGACCTGGTGATTGCAACACATGGCCGCTCTTTCTGGATATTGGATGATATAACGCCATTATACCAATTGAGTGATGAATCAGCTAAAATCAAAAATGCAATGGCATGGGTATATAAACCAAGGGACACTTATCGTTTCCCGTTGAGAGAAGATGAAGAGGAAACCGATAATTCGCATGAAGGAAAAAATCTTCCTAATGGAGTGATACTGCGCTATTACTTTAAAACGAAACCGGATAAGGAAGTAAAATTGAAATTTTATACTGCTAACGGGGACAGCGTCATCACTTATTCCAGCATAAAAGACAACAAAGGCAAGATGGTTCCTGTTTCCAAAGATTTTTACCCCAATCCGAAGAAGACACCATCAGGCTTGCTGAAGACAAATGCAGGAATGAATGAATTTGTGTGGAATATGCGTTATCCTGATGCGAAAGCTGATACCAGTGCTACGTTTGAAGCATCTCCCCGGGGGCCAAAAGTAATTCCGGGAACTTATAAAGTGAAATTGTTGCTCGGTGATTCTGTATTAATGGAACAACCTTTTACCGTGATCACCGATCCCCGTAATCCCGCAACGGTTGCAGACCTGAAAGTGCAATTTGACCTGAATTCTAATATCTGTAAAAAGCTGAACGAAATTGCTAAGGCGAATGCCCAGATAAAACAAGTCACAAACCAGATCAATGCATTTAACGCGACCATTGCAGATTCTGCGGCAGCAAAGCCCTTTAAAGAAAAAGGTAAAGTGATTATTGATTCGATGAACTCAGTTAAGAACGAACTCTATGATGAAAAGATACAGTCTGATGAAGACAATCTTCGTTTCCCGATCAAACTGGAGGAAAAAATTGCTACGCTGAATTACCAGTTACAGTCCGCAGACACAAAGCCTACGGCTTCCATGTATGCTGTCTATAATAGCTTAGGTGCTCAGATAGATGCACAATTGATAAGACTGAAAAATATTGTAGACAATGATGTACCGGAGTTTAATAAAATGGCTACAGGGGTTCAGAAGCCACCTTTGGACACTAAGGTGAAAGAATGATGTGTTGAG
This sequence comes from Chitinophagaceae bacterium, assembly GCA_003132765.1. GTDB lineage: Bacteria > Bacteroidota > Bacteroidia > Chitinophagales > Chitinophagaceae > Ginsengibacter. The sequence goes on from PKYU01000240.1 coordinate 5,282, forward strand.
AATACATTTAAACTAAGAAATTTTTTCGGATGTTCAAAAACGCATACATTGACTCCAAAACCTGGGGAAATATTCTCCTGCAGGAAACAAAATATTTGATTGAGGATTGNNTATTACCATTTATCCTAATTGGAACCCACTAAATGATCAATTCATTATTTTTGCGCCATGTATAACAAAATCATACTGTTATTTTCGTTTTGCCTTATGGGGTTTCTTTCATTTGCCCAGCAGAAATTGAGCCTGCAGGAATGTGTTCAATATGCGTTGGACAGTAATATTTCTGTTAAACAAAAGGAAATCCAGGCCCAACTAGCCGGCATAACGTATAAGCAAAGTAAACTTTCACAAATACCGGCAACCAATTTAAGTAACAGTGAAGGATACAGATTCGGGAAATCACAAAACCCATCTACCGGAATTTTAGAGAACCAGAATTTTTTCCAGATTGGTTTAAATCTTCAGTCGAGCGCTACCATTTTTAATTGGTATTCAAAAAAAAATACCATATTGGCTAATGAATGGTCCTTGCAGGCAGCGACAGCAGCCACTGATAAACTCAAAAATGATATAGCGCTAACTGTTGCAAACTCTTACCTGCAGGTATTACTGGCAAGGGAACAGGAAAAAATAGCCGATGTGCAGGTGAAGCAATCCTTAAAGCAACTGGAAATTGTGAAGAAACAAGTTAGTGCCGGTGCATTGCCTGAATTAAACCAGGTGGAACTTGAAGCACAACTGGCCACTGACAGCTCGAATTTAATTACTGCAAAAGGAAATGTTTCCCAGGCGAAATTTGTTTTAATGGCCAATATGAGCATAGATGCAGACAGGCCTTTTGAAATTGAAGAACCGAGTGCTGATCAAATTCCACTGGAATCGATTGCAGATCTTCAGCCGGAAGACGTTTATGCATTAGCCATAGCGAATCTTCCCCAACAGAAATTTAATGCATATAATTTAAAAGCAGCTCAAAAAAGTTCCCTTGCTGCAAAAGGCGCTCTGTATCCAACTTTATCTGTATTCGGCAGCCTTAGTACCAGCTATGGCTTTTATCGTTCCCCAATTTATAACCAGATTTTCTCCGGATATAAACCCAGTGGTTTGGTAGTAAACAATAGTTCAGGATATACTGATGTGCTGACACCCATTTATCTAAATGGGAGCAAAAATGGGTACATTACTTNNGCTATCGGTATTAACCTTTCGGTGCCAATCTTCAACGGTTGGCAGGCTAAAGCGAATTATCTGAGTTCAAAACTTAATATTAGAACCCTTGAATACCAGATTAAGCTCGATAATCAGACATTAAAGCAGGATATTTACCAGGCTTATAATGCCTCAATTGTTGCACTGGAAAAATTTAATTCATCGCAAAAATCAGTTGATGCAGCCCAGAAAAGCTATGACTTTGCCTTAAAAAGATTTAACGTTGGAATGTTAAGTACATTGGAATTAGTTACTGATCAGAATAATCTGTTTCGAGCAAAGCTTCAGTATGTTTCTAACCAATTCGATTATGTCTTTAAAATGAAAGTACTTGAATTCTATAAGGGACGTGGGGTAAAGCTTTAACCCGGTTATTATGAAATAAATATAAAGAATAAGAAAAAACTAATTATGAATAAGACTTTAAAATGGGTAATCATTTCTTTGGTTGCTGTTATAATTATTTTGATGGTACTAAAGAAAGCCGGGCTGCTTGGAAAAGACCAGGGGATAAAAATAACTTCAGAAAAAGTAACAAAACGAACTATTATTGAAACGGTTAATGCAAGCGGAAAAATTTACCCGGTAATTGAAGTAAAAATTAGTCCTGATATTTCAGGGCAAATTGTTGAATTGAATGTTGCAGAGGGCGACAGCGTAAAGAAGGGACAGGTGCTTGCCCGCATTTATGGAGATATTTATGCCACACAAAGAGACCAGGCGGCAGCAATAGTAAACCAACAGGCAGCACAGGAAGCCAATGCTACAGCCTCCCTTGGAGCAATGCAGGCCCAACTGGACCAGGCAAAGAAAACCTATGTTATGCAAAAAGAATTGTATGATGGCAAAGTGATTTCTGCAAATGAGTTTAATACAGCAGACGCTGCCTATAAATCGGCACTGGCAAATTTAAATGCAGCAAAGCAGGGAATTGTCGCCAGCCAGGCGGGAGTACAAAGTGCAAAGGCAGCTTTGGCAAAAGCTGACAAGGATATTAGCCTTGCCACCTTGGTTTCGCCAATGGATGGAGTAGTTGATTTGCTCGGTGTAAAAAAAGGAGAAAGGGTGGTGGGCAGTTCCATGATGGCCGGAACAGAAATGATGCGCATAGCAGATTTAAATAAAATTGAAGTAAGGGTAGATGTAGGTGAAAATGATATACCTAAGGTTCATATTGGAGATAGCGCTACCATAGAAGTAGATGCATATAATGACCGAAAATTTACCGGAAAGGTGACACAAATTTCCAGTAGCAATACAGGTGCTGCCACGCAAAGTGAATCTGCTACAACCAGTACAGATGTAACAAATTACAAAGTTTATATAAGAATAGACCCCAGTTCATACCAGGATTTAATTAAAAACAGTAAATCGAAAAGATTTCCCTTCAGGACAGGAATGAGCGCCAGCGCTGACATACAGACAAAGATGCATACGGATGTTTTATCCATTCCTATTAATGCAGTGACCATCCGGGAAAAAAATGATTCTACCGGAAAGCCTGCAATGCAGTCAACAGCTAAAACTGACAATAATCAAAGTTCTGTTGCAAACACTTCCTCCACAGGTGATGATGACCTGCAAGAAGTGGTCTTTATGATTAATG
>PKYU01000319.1 GCA_003132765.1 Chitinophagaceae bacterium
ATGCTGTGCCACCAGATATTTCTATCCAGGAAATAAAGCAGTTGATCATAGATCATTCCGGTATAACCGGTGTTCACCATATTCATATCTGGGCATTGAGTACTACAGAAAATGCACTCACTGCGCATATTTCATTAAATGAATCATTAAGTTTTGAAAATAAGATTAAATTAGTACAGGATTTAAAGCATGAGTTAATGCATCATAAAATTCATCATAGCACCATTGAAATAGAAGCCGAACTTTCAAATTGCAAGGAGAAAGAATGTTAAGCCAGCTTAAACAGAAGAATTTTTCTTATGAAAAAATATCAATTCAAAACAAATATAATGTGCGCCGGTTGTATCCAATCGGTTAAACCTTTTTTGGATAATAATTCAGAAATATTAATCTGGGAGGTAGACCTTCAAAGTCCTAATAAAATTCTAACCGTAGAATCAGCTTTGCTTTCCGGAGAATCTATTAAATCAATTGTAAATAAAGCAGGTTATAAGGCTGAAATTGTTTGAGATTTAGAAAATAATCATATCTGTTTTTTTGAATAAGTAAGGTTATGAATGTTATTAGTGATATTTTTCATTTTATGTGGAGGATTTTTAAGGCAATCTTTGTCCGCAAAAAAGATTGCTGTAAATAACTCTTTTCCAATCCTGATAATTTGGGAGACCTTTTCCTCAAGATTTTTCAGTTTCCGGATCAAGTATGCTGGTTCCGTTCATATTTAGTAGGCACTGAATAATTATTAATAAATTTACCGCCATTCTTAAGGAGCAAATTCTTCGGTTCTAAACAAGTGAGGATATGGAAATTTATCATTTAATAACGGTAATCATTTTACTGACTGCGACTTTTGGTTATATAAACCACCGGTTTATTAAACTTCCCGGAACTATTGGTATTATGCTTATCTCATTGATCGCCTCCCTGGCAGTTATCGGAATTGGAAATATTAGCCCTGATTTTTTTGCCCAGGCAATACAATCGATCAGCGCTATCGACTTTAATACAGTTGTATTAAAAGTAATGCTCAGCTTTCTTTTATTTGCTGCAGCCATTCACATCGATATAAAAAAATTGCGAAGTGAGTGGATTCCAATAGTTACTTTTTCCACGATTGGCATTCTATTGTCAACTCTTATCGTTGCGTCTCTTTTATTCCTTACGATAGGTCTTTTCGGCCTTCAAGTTAATTTTTTATACTGCCTCATCTTTGGGGCATTAATTTCACCAACTGACCCTATTGCTGTTGTAGGAATTTTGAAGAAAGCTAATATTCCAGTATCCCTGGAGACCAAGATTAGCGGTGAAAGTTTGTTTAATGATGGAATTGGAGTTGTTCTGTTTATTACCTTCTATGAAATTGCTAGGATCGGCATCCAAAATGTATCGTTTGCCGATATACTCTGGCTTTTCGTTAAAGAAGCAGGCGGGGGTTTATTATTTGNNGATCTTGGGTTTTGGGCATTACGGTCCATTAATAATTACGTTGTGGAAGTAATGATAACACTTGCAATTGTTATGGGAGGATATGCCGTAGCAGAATTTCTACATATAAGCGGTCCCCTGGCTATGGTGGTTGCCGGACTCATTACGGGGAATAAAAGTATGGATACAGGTGTTAGTGAGGTAACTCGTGACTACCTGAATAAATTTTGGGAAATGATTGATGAGGTAATGAATGCAATATTGTTTTTATTAATTGGATTTGAAATGCTAATCATACCCTACGATCTTACTCTGGTGTGGTTGGGTTGTATTACTATTTTAATTGTTTTATTATCCCGCTTACTTTCTGTTTCACTTCCCATTTGGGTAATGAGCAATAAGAAAACTTTTGAAAATAATGCAATTGCCATACTAACGTGGGGAGGCTTACGCGGGGGAATTTCTGTTGCCCTTGCTCTCTCTCTCCCTAAGAATATGTTTGGGGATATGTTTGTTACAATTACCTACATTGTCGTTTTATTTTCAATTATAGTTCAAGGACTTACTATTGGCAAATTTGCAAAAAGACTCGCCAGAAAGTCAAAACCTGCCGTTTCCAAACCTATATAATTTTGGCCCGCATCGCTTTGAAATATAATGCCTTTAACTTAATTTTGCCCGTAACAAGGGCGGATTTGTTTATTGTTCGGCCCTTAGTTTTGTATCAAAGATTTAACTGAACTAATAAACGAAAAAATTCTGCAATACTCCCAGGCACAATTAATTTCGTTCAATTTTATTTCAGTTTAACTTTTTGCAACCTGGCTATCTTAATTTAATATCGGTTGGATTTGGCCTTAATCCTATCGATGAGAAGAAAATTGCGATAGCGAAAAAATTATTTAAAATGAAAAAGACAATTCGGCAANNGCCTTGATGAGCGGATTCTGATAATCGATGGGGCCATGGGAACCATGATCCAACGCTATAAATTAGAAGAAAAAGATTTTCGGGGAGAGAGGTTTAGAAATTGGCTTAAAGATGTAAAGGGAAATAATGATCTGCTCAGTATAACCCAACCTCATATCATAGAAGCCATTCACAAAGAATATTTAAAAGCCGGGGCAGATATTATTGAAACAAATACTTTCAGCAGTACTTCTATTGCCCAGGCAGATTATGAGATGCAATCAATAGCCTATGATCTCAATGTCGCCGCAGCTGGCTGTGCCCGGAAAGCGATAGATAGTTTCTTAGCTGTAAATGCTGAAGCAAGTGAAAAATTTATTGCAGGAGCTATCGGGCCATTGAATAAAACTTTAAGCCTTTCGCCAGATGTAAATAATCCAGGCTTCCGTACTGTAACTTTTGATGAGGTTGCAAAAGCCTATTATGAGCAGGTTAAAGGCCTTGTTGATGGTGGGGTAGACCTACTTCTGATAGAAACAATTTTTGATACGCTAAATGCTAAGGCGGCCATTTTTGCTATCAAAAAATATTTTAGAGATACAGGGAAACACGAACTGCCAATTATGATAAGCGGAACCATAACCGATGCCAGCGGAAGAACGTTGAGTGGGCAAACACTTGAAGCATTTTATATTTCAGTTTCCCATGCAAAACCACTAAGCGTTGGATTAAACTGTGCTCTTGGCGCAAAAGAAATGCGCCCCCATATTGAAGAACTGAGTGAAATTGCGAGCTGTTACACTTCTGCTTACCCAAATGCCGGATTACCCAATGCTTTTGGGGAGTATGATGAACAGCCGGAAGAAACAGCTCATATTATTGAAGAATGGGCGAAGGAGGGATTTGTAAATATTGTTGGCGGATGTTGCGGTACTACGCCCGATCATATAAGACATATTGCAGACCAGGTGAAAAAATTTCAAGCGAGAAAATTACCCGTGCTTGATGCTGAACTGGTATGAAAGATCAAACAAATAAAACGGGTTAAAAAGAGATTAAAAGAAACATTCAGAAATGAAAGAGATGAAACACCTCAAACCCTACTTAAAATTATCGGGATTGGAACCACTGGTCGTTCGGCCCGAAACAAATTTTATTAATGTTGGGGAACGGACAAATGTTACCGGGTCTAAAAAATTTGCTCGCTTAATAAGGGAAGGAAACCTTGAGNNCGGCGCCCAGATTCTGGATGTAAACATGGATGACGCCTTGCTTGATGGAGAAAAAGCGATGACTACTTTTTTGAACCTGATGCAGGCTGAACCGGATATTGCTAAAATACCCGTGATGATTGATTCCTCCAAATTTAACATAATTGAGGCCGGGCTTAAATGTGTACAGGGAAAATGTATAGTTAATTCGATTTCATTAAAAGAGGGGGAAGAAAAGTTTTTGCACCAGGCTTCAGTTTGTCAAAGCTATGGAGCATCGGTAATAGTAATGGCTTTTGACGAAAAGGGGCAGGCGGATACAAAGGAAAGAAAAGTAGAAATTTGTAAAAGAGCATATCAAATATTAACAGAACAGGCAAACTACCTCCCGGAAGATATCATCTTTGATCCAAATATTTTTGCAATAGCAACCGGTATTGAAGAGCATAATAATTATGCGGTGGATTTTATTGAAGCCACCCGAGAAATTAAAAAGCTGATGCCACTTACAAAAGTAAGCGGAGGTGTGAGCAATGTATCATTCTCATTTCGGGGCAACGACACCGTTAGAGATGCGATGCATGCCGTTTTTTTATATCATGCTGTTCAGGAAGGAATGGATATGGGCATAGTAAACGCGGGGCAATTGCAGGTTTATGAGCAAATAGACCCCGAACTAAAAGAATTATGTGAGGATGTAATTCTAAACAGGCGGCAGGATGCTACTGACAGGTTGCTTTCCTTCGCTGCAACAGTGAAAGTGAAAGGGAAGGAGGTTGTAAAAGATGAAGCATGGAGAAATGAAACGGTGGAAAAAAGATTGAGTTACGCCTTGGTAATCGGCATTACAGATTTTATTGATTTTGATACCGAAGAAGCCCGGCTAAAATATTCAAAACCGCTTGAAGTAATTGAAGGNNCTTTTTGGTAGTGGAAAAATGTTTTTGCCCCAGGTGGTGAAAAGTGCCCGCGTGATGAAAAAAAGCGTAGGCTATTTATTCCCCTTTATTGAGGCAGAAAAGGAAGAACTCAAGCAGGCAAATATAAAAGCAGGCATTATAAACCAGGAAGGGTCAGGGCCTGCGAAAATTTTAATGGCTACGGTAAAGGGAGATGTTCATGATATTGGTAAGAATATTGTTGGTGTTGTATTGGGTTGCAATGGTTATGAAATCATAGATTTAGGTGTAATGGTTCCTGCAGATAAGATATTACAGGCTGCTAAAGAAAATAATGTTGCATTAATTGGGCTTAGCGGATTAATTACACCGTCTCTTGATGAAATGGTTCATGTTGCCAAAGAGATGAAAAGACAAAATTTCAATATTCCTTTAATGATAGGCGGCGCCACTACATCGCGGTTGCACACAGCAGTGCGTATAGCGCCGGAATTTGATAATGGAGTGGTCCATGTGCTAGATGCTTCCAGAAGTGTTACCGTTGCCGGAAACCTGCTTAATAAAGAAATGAAAGGGGCATTTCTTTCGAATTTAAAATCAGAATATGAAAAATTAAAAAGTGATTTTGGGAATAAGCGATCTGCAAAAACACTATTGCCATTTGATGCTGCCCAAAAAAATAAATTAGCGATAGATTGGAAAGGCTTTGCTCCAGTGAAACCAACTTTTACAGGAAACAAAGTTTTTAAACAATATGATCTGAATGAAATTTCAAGATATATCGATTGGCAGCCTTTTTTCATTGCATGGGAAATGCATGGAAAATTTCCTCAAATATTATCCGATGAAAAAGTTGGCGAAGCCGCTACCAAATTATTTGAAGAAGCACAAGCCTTCTTGAAAAAAATCATAGATGAAAAATGGCTTTCAGCAAATGGGGTAGTTGGTTTTTGGGAAGCGGCTGCAAGTGGAGAAGATACGGTTAAAGTAAAAGCAAATTCAGGTAAGAAAGTTTTTGATCTTGAATTTCTGCGTCAGCAATCAATAAAAGCACCTGGGCAAACCAATATTTCTTTGGCTGATTTTATTAAGCCAGAATTAATCCCGGGATCTGACTATATAGGCGCATTTGCTGTTAGCATACATGGCATAGAGCCGCATGTCGAAAGATTTAATAAAGAACTTGATGATTACAGCAAGATCATGTTGCAGGCATTGGCCGACAGGCTTGTTGAGGCTTTTGCTGAACTCTTGCATGAAAGGACGAGGAAAGAATTTTGGGGATATGCGAAACAAGAACATCTTTCGTCAGGTGAATTGATTGAAGAAAAATATTCCGGAATACGTCCTGCGCCGGGTTATCCTGCGTGCCCTGACCATACAGAAAAATATAAGCTCTTTGAATTGTTGGATGCTACAGAGAATGCAGGAATAACTTTGACAGAATCTTTGGCCATGTATCCCGCATCTTCTGTTTGTGGTTGGTATTTTGCTCATCCGGAAAGTAAATATTTCGGAATTGGCAAAATTGCAAAAGACCAGGTAGAAGATTATGCAAAAAGAAAAAATATGCCTGTTGAAGAAATTGAAAAATGGTTAAGGCCGCAACTGGATTATGATGCTTAATATAACTCCTTCCTAAATTATATCCTTGAAAAAGTATCTTGCTTAATATCTTCTGCAGTTTAGGCTACACATCATTAATTTTGCTTTTACAAATAGAATTTTATGCGAATCATTACCTATAATGTAAACGGGATACGTGCTGCTATTAAAAAGGGATTTATAGATTGGTTAAAAACTAATCCTGCAGATGTTATTTGCCTACAGGAAATAAAGGCGAACAAGAAGGATATTGACTTGAATTTAATTGAAGATGCCGGTTATCGGTCCTACTGGTTTTCTGCACAGAAAAAAGGTTATAGCGGCGTGGCAATATTAAGCAAACTTTTGCCGGATAACGTTGAGTATGGTCATGGGATCAAACAAAGTGATTTTGAGGGAAGGGTGCTTAGGGCAGATTTCAAAGATATAACTATTATAAACGCCTAATTCCCTTCAGGTACAAGTGGCGATGACCGGCAATCATACAAGTATATTTGGCTGGATGAATTTCTTGATTACCTGGATAAATTAAGAGAGACCAGGAGAAAGATTATTGTTTGTGGCGATTATAATATTGCCCACAAGGAAGTTGATATTCATAATCCGGTAGGTAATAAAAAGAATTCCGGTTTTCTTCCTGAAGAAAGGGCCTGGTTTGATAAGTTTTTAGAAAACGATTTCGTAGATGGTTTCCGTCATCTTAATCAGGAGCCTGATCAATATACATGGTGGAGTGTTATGAGACCGAGTACCCGCCTGGAAAACAAAGGATGGAGAATAGACTATATAAATGTTTCCACTAATCTCAGGGATATGATTAAAGATGTAAAAATATTCCCGGAAGTAAAACACAGCGACCATTGCCCGGTATACCTTGAACTTAAACCATAACATTGTTTATTTATAATATCACGATAAAAGTTGATACGGCCATTGCTAATGAATGGCTTCTATGGCAAAAAGAAATTCATATTCCTGAAATAATGGAGACAGGACTTTTTCATGATCATCGTTTTTATGAATTGCTTGACCAGGATGAATCAGAAGGAATAACTTACGTGCTTCAATATTTTACTATAGAGCGGAATAATTATGATAAATATCTTCACCACTATGCTCCATTATTGCGCGAGAAGGCTATCCAAAAATGGGGGAATCAATTCATCGGGTTTCGTACGCTTTTAAAGGAGGTATAATTTTTGTGTTTGTTAAAATTTTTATTAACCTCTTCAGATTAATTTTTGAAGCCCGGTTCTTATGAAGCTGTTTTATTAAAAATACCTGAAATCCTTACTGGTATTGTGTTTCAGTAAATAATTTGAATTAAAAAATAGCTATTCTTTTTCTTAAATTAGGCGTAAACTATTGCCAAATGCGGATTTCAGCAGGAAAGGTGCAAAAATAAATTTGGAAAAAAATTTTGTTGCAATGAAAAACCGTATATATTTGTTGCAGTTTAAAAATCAAATAATATTATTATGAACAAAGCTGAACTAATCGCCAAGATGTCCGATGATGCAGGAATTACTAAAACACAGGCTAATGCTTCTTTAGATTCTTTTGTAGGAGCAGTTACTAAAACCCTTAAAGGTGGAGGTAAAGTTACCCTTGTTGGTTTCGGTACTTTTTCTGTTAGTAAAAGAGCCGCCCGTAATGGCCGCAATCCACAAACAGGTGCTGTTATAAAAATTAAAGCTAAAAGGGTAGCTAAATTTAAGGCAGGAAAAGAATTATCAGCCAAAATCTGATTCTTTTCAAAATTTTTACTAAGCAAGATACATTGGTGTATCTTGCTTTTTTTATTCACTTGTTTATTTTACACTATTTCTTTTCTACCACAAAGATTTCTTTTATTCAAATAAATATTCATTCATGGGACGCGGCGATAAAAAAACGAAGAAGGGAAAAATTTTTAAAGGCTCATTTGGAAAATCAAGGCCTTCGAAAATTGTTGCACCTCCAAAAAAAGCAGAAGAAAAACCTAAAAAGAAGGAATCCTGATTTAAGGAGCCAGCCTTTCAATTTTCCAATTCAAATCTGCGGTAAGCTTATATTGTAAACGGTCGTGAAGCCTTCCGGGCCTGCCCTGCCAAAATTCTACGAGATTCGGTTTCAATATATATCCTCCCCAATGCTTTGGGCGTGGAATTATCTGGGCTTTGAATTTGGTTGTATAACTATTAGCGGCCTTTTCAAGAACTTCCCTGTTCAGAATTACCTTGCTTTGCGGAGAACTCCAGGCAGCAATGCGGCTTTCAAATGGGCGTGTGGCAAAATATTCATCACTTTCCCCGTCACTTATTTTCTCTATTCCCCCTTCAACCCTAACTTGTCTTTCCAACTCTTTCCAGAAAAATGCGATTGACGCAAATGGATTTTCATCTAATTCTTTTCCTTTTCTANNCTTCCCTGGTTGCAGTAGCAAGGTTCATAGCGTTGGGCTCATCAATTTTGCTGTTTATTGCCTGCTTCCACCATATTTCGAATTGTTTAACCGGGCTTGCATCTACCTCACCTTCATTAAGTGATTGTAAGCGATAATCTTTCCTGAGTAGCTCAAAATCGTTATATGTCTGCATATAAAATTTATCTAAAAAAAATAGAAGTGCAAATTTAATGAATGGATAGCTGAATATTTTTAATAATTGTGCCTAGGTAGCAAATGGTGATCATTCACAATACTTTATTGAAAAATAAAGCATCCTATAAAAATGCTCTTAGTTAGGATTGCTTTTTTTTAATACGGCGGATTTTACATACCGGAATTTTATTGCTCAGTTTCAGGAGGAGGAGGAGGAATATTTGAACTATTATTTTCAGGGACATTCATCTTACTTTCAATATTTTGTTTAATACTATTTATGCCGTCTTTTATATTGTCGGTTGGCGACCGGTAAATATATGCAGATGCTAAAATCCCAATTGCAGCTAATCCGCCAATATACAATCCATACCCTACAAGTGAGTTTCCAAAGATCGAATCGCTTGCATTAAAATAAAAAATTATTGCGCCTAATAATGCAATGGAACCTGCAGCCAAAACAATAACCCATATGCTCTTATCTAAAT
>PKYU01000320.1 GCA_003132765.1 Chitinophagaceae bacterium
GATTGCTACCGAGGCGGGGCAGTTAGGAGATATAAAAGAAAAACCGTGGGCAGCAACTTCAGCGCCCATTGCCTGGGGATTAAAGGAAGACATGCCCGAAGTAGAACAGACAGCAAGGCTTCTTAAATTTCCTAACCTTGATAAGATGCTTTTGAAATATGAGCATGGCAATGATATTAAACAGTTTTATGAAACCAATGGCTACTATGTCGATTCTACTTTTTTCCAAATCTTCACCTATCCTTTCACCTATGNNGCTAGATGCGGTTGCCCAAAAATTATTCGGAAGTGAAAATCCTGTAGGTAAATCAATTAATATCGGTTTGTCTTTCGGTAATTTCAATTACAAGGTAACTGGGGTTTTTGACAACTCATTCATAAAATCGCATATTCCTGTAAACTTCCTTCTTTCCATGCGGAATGGCGATTTAGGAACCTGGGTGGATGTACAAACTAACTGGGCCACCAATAACCTTTTCTATACCTATGTCAAATTAAAAGAAGGAACTGATCCGAAAAACTTCGAAGCAAAATTGCAGGCATTCATAGACAGGCGGGGAGGCACTGACATGAAGGCATTGGGTATTTCCAAGAAATTATTCATCCAGCCGGTCCAGGATATTTACCTACATTCTGATCTTGACAATGAAATTGCTCCTAACGGGAATATTACTTATCTGTATATTCTCGGAAGCATTGCCCTGTTCGTATTACTGATAGCCTGCATCAATTTCATGAATTTATCAACAGCCCGTTCCGGAAAAAGAGCCAAGGAGGTTGGGATAAGAAAAGTAATAGGCGCCGAAAAGAGATCATTGGTGTTCCAATTCCTTGGCGAATCTATGATGCTCAGCATTCTTGCATTGCTGCTTGCTGTTTTAATAGCTTATGCCCTGCTGCCTTTTTTTAATAATCTTACTCAGAAAAACCTGCAGCTCTTTGATGATCCTTCGCTCTGGGTTTGCATTAGCGGGCTCACAATATTATCAGGAATTATTTCCGGTTTTTACCCAGCCTTCTATTTATCGTCGTTCAAGCCCATTAGTGTACTTAAAGGAAAATTATTAAATAATTTTTCGGCAGTAGCTATTCGGAAAGGCCTCGTTGTATTTCAATTCATTATTTCAATTTGCCTCATTTTTGCAGCCATTGTTATCATGAAGCAATTAAATTACCTGGAAAATAAGCAACTTGGTTTCAATAAAAATCAGCAAATCATTCTGCCATTGCAGGGCAAGAATGAAAGAAACCATTATGCGGGTCTTAGAGATGAATTATTAAAAACTCCGGATATAAAATATGTTACCAGCGGCTCCACCTATCCCGGTATTCCCAATGTGGAGGACATGCTTTTTTATGCTGAAGGTAAGAGCATCCATGACGTGACCGATATTCATCTTGCTACAGTGGGAAATGATTATTTCAAAACGTTAGGTTTTACCGTTCTTGAAGGAAGAGGATTTTCAAAGGAATATACGGCAGACTCCAACAGTATTGTGCTCAATGAAGCCGCATTGAAGGAACTGGGATACCCTTTAAAAAGTGCTGTTGGAAGGAAAATATACTTTGATTTTAAAGGGATGCACACTGTAATGCAGATTGTAGGAGTGGTTAAAGATTTCAATTTTGAAAGTCTGTATAATTCAATAAAACCATTCGGGTTTACAACTTCTATGGGTAATAAATACAGTTACGTAATTGCGAATACATCTACAAAAAATTACGCCAGCCTTCTAAAACACATTCAAACTTCATGGAACAAAATAAATCCGGATGCCCCCTTTTTATATTCATTCCTGAATAATGATTTTCAGAAGAATTATGAAAAAGCTCAGCGTGTATCACTCATTGTTAGCTATTTTACTTTTATTGCCATATTGATTGCCTGCCTGGGTCTCTTTGGCTTGTCTGCATTTTCCGCTGAACAGCGCACAAGAGAAATTGGTATACGGAAGCTGTTAGGTGCTTCTGTTCAAAGCGTATTAATGCTGGTATCAAAAGAATTCTTATCGCTGGTTATAATTGCATTTATTATTTCAATTCCGTTAACATGGTGGGGTATGCATAAATGGCTGCAGGATTTTGCATACAGAATAAATATCAGCTGGTGGATTTTTGCCATAGCAGGGATTCTTGCGATTTTCATTGCAGCATTAACGGTAAGCTTTCAGGCAATAAAAGCTGCGGTATCCAACCCGGCGAAGAGTTTAAGAACGGAATAATGGAAGTTTTCAAATAAGAATTAATAATTAATAATTAGGCATGATGCATTAGTCTAACGATAAGTTCTTAATTGAAATACAAAATGCATTTAACGTTCAACATTTAAAATAGCAAAACATGTTTAAAAATTATTTCAAAACTTCCTGGCGCAGCCTGTGGAAAAATAAAACAACTTCTATAATTAATATTACAGGTTTAGCGGTTGGTATGACTGCCTCTGTATTGATTTTTCTATGGGTGCAAAATGAAATGAGCTTTGACAATTATCATAAAGATGCGGTTCATATTTACCGGCTTACTACCAATCTTAAAACCCAGGGCTGGATATGGGAAACAACTCCGTTATTGCTTGCCGATGCAGTAAAAAAAGATGTACCTGAAGTCGAAAAAACAGCAAGATTATACTCAGGTGAAATGCCGATATTCAATATCAATAATAATCTTTCTTATGAAAAAAATTGTGCTTATGTGGATGANNGGGATGATGACTGGTTCAAAATCTTTCATTATGATTTTATAGAAGGCAATGCTGCCGCTTTTGCATATGATGAAAGCAGCATTATACTTACAGCATCAGAAGCAAAAAAATATTTTGGTTATCGCGATGCGCTAGGAACAGTTATTCATGTTGACAGCATGAACTACGTAGTGAAGGGAATTATTAAAGATGCGCCTGCAAATTCGAGCTTTCAATATACTGCATTTATCCCGCTGGGTAATCTCCTGAAAAATGCCGCCAGGAAAGCTAACGATGAACAATGGGATAATGCCAATTACATCACATTCATAGAACTCAGGGCCGGAGCAAATACATCTCTTGTTTCCAAAAAAATTACCTCAGTGCTACAGATAAACAGCGGTGACAATGATCATGAATCTTCCATTACACTGGAACCATTAAAAAACATACATTTTGAAACTGATCTGCAATCTTCATCTTTTGTAAGCGGAAATAAAAGTACCGTTTATATTTTTTCGGCATTGGGTATTTTATTGTTATTGATTGCCTGTATCAACTACGTAAACTTAACAACTGCAAAAGCAAGCCTGCGTTCGAAAGAAGTAAGCATACGAAAAATTGTTGGCGCCAATAGGACTCATCTATTTAACCAATTTCTTGCTGAAGCCTTGCTCGTAAGTTGTATCGCATTGATGGCAACATTAGCATTAATTCATTTTTGTTTACCTGCCTTTAATTCAATTACCAATAAAAATTTTCAATTGTCTATCACTTCGCCAAATCTTTGGAAAGTGGTAGGATTAACCTTGTTGACAGCATTTATATTGAACAGCATTTATCCTGCTATAGTTTTATCATCATTTAAGCCATTAAATGTTTTCAGGGGATTTACTTTTCTTAAATTAAAAGATAGCAACCTGAGAAAAGGTTTGGTAACACTCCAGTTTACTATTTCTGTGATATTGATTGCAGGAACGATCGTGATATATAAACAGATGCAATTCATTCAGCAATCAAATCCCGGTTACAATAAATCGCAGGTTTTGATTACACATGTGCCGCCCAATATTGATTTTAATAAAAAGAATGAAATAGTAAATGAAATAAAGCAGGATTTGCTTACCCAAAGCAGCATACAAAATGTTTCGCTGGCCAATCAATCTATTGTAAACATTGGCAGTTATTCTACCGGCAGTGCAGATTGGATAGGCCGTGATACTGCTTTCAATCCAAAGATTGCACAACTTTCAACAGATGCAAATTTTGCAAATACTATGCAGTTGCAAATGAAGGAAGGAAGATGGTTTGAGCAGGGAAATGAAGCTGATAACAATAATGTAGTGTTGAATGAAGAAGCGATAAAAGAATTAAAAATCCCTCAGCCGTATATTGGTCAACGTTTTGTCTGGAAAGGTAAAACAGGGCAGATCATCGGCATTGTAAAAGATTTCAAATTTCATAGTTTGCACGACAAGACCGGCCCGCTGGTAGCGTTTCAAAATCGGGCCTGGTACAATACTTTAATGATAAGAATTTCACCAAACAGTGCATCGCGATCAATAGCTGCATTAAATAAAACATGGGAGAAATTTTTACCCGGCAGCCCTCTTGAATACAATTTTTTAGATGACACATTCAATGAGTTATACAAAGCAGATCAACAGGCGTCAACATTAATATTAGCATTTGCAATTATTGCTGTTGCAATATCATGTCTTGGTTTGTTTGGTTTGGCAACCTTTACGGCTGAGAAACGTTCAAAAGAAATAGGAATAAGAAAAGTACTTGGGGCTAGTGTTACAAGCATCACACAATTACTAACTAAAGATTTTTTGAAGCTCGTAATCGTTGCCATTATTATCGCCTCGCCGATTGCATGGTTCGCTATGAATAAATGGTTGCAGGATTTTGCGTACAGAATAAATATCAGTTGGTGGATGTTTGTTGCAGCAGGTTTAATTGCTGTTGTTATTGCATTGATAACGATAAGTTTCCATGCAATAAAAGCGGCGATAGCAAATCCGGTAAAAAGTCTGAGAATGGAATGAATTAGCTCAAAACAAAATATATGTTTAAAAATTATTTCAAAATTGCCTTCCGGAACCTTTGGAGAAACAAAGCGTTTTCCGCCATTAATATTTTTGGCCTTGCTATTGGTATCGCCACATGCCTGATCATTATGCTTTTTGTGCAAAACGAACTGAGCTATGATCGCTATAATGCAAAAGCAGATCAAATGGTTCGAGTTGTTTTCCGCGGTACTGTTGATGGACAAAAAATGAAAGAAGCCAATGTAATGCCGCCTGTGGCAAAAACGCTTTTAGCCAATTACCCTGAAATAAAACAAGCTACACGTTTAAAGGTAGGCGGTTCACAATTTATAAGCTATGGAGAAGAAAGCTTTAAGGAAGTTGGATTGGCGTTTGTGGATCCCAACTTTTTTGAAGTGTTTACGCTTCCCCTGATAGAAGGTAATAGTTCAAGTGCGCTTTCACAGCCTAACTCTATTGTAATAACAAAAGCTATAGCAAATAAATACTTTGGGAATGAAGATCCCCTGGGAAAAGTTGTAATGATCAAAGGAGCTCCAACAGGCTTCAAAATTACCGGTGTTATAAATAAGGTTCCGGAAAATTCACATTTCCATTTCGATTTTTTTACTTCGATGGAGAATGTCCCTGACGCCAAAACCGCTTCGTTTATGACCTCAAACTATAATACCTACCTCGTTCTTCAAAAAGGATATGATTACAGAAAGCTCCAGGCTAAACTTCCGGAATTTGTGGATAGATATATTGGCCCACAATTGCAGCAGGGAATGGGAATAAGTATTGATCAGTTCCGGAAAAACGGCAATGATATTGGTTTGTATCTCCAGCTATTAACTGACATTCACCTACATTCAGATTTTACCAATGACCTGGAGCCTGAAGGAGATATCCGGTATGTATATATTTTCAGTGCCATTGCATTTTTCATGTTGCTGATAGCCTGTATTAATTTCATGAACCTGTCTACAGCAGGGGCTTCAAAAAGGGCCAGAGAAGTAGGAATCCGGAAAGTGTTGGGATCTATGAGAATGCAATTGATAAGGCAATTTTTAACAGAATCAATTTTACTTTCGGTACTTTCTTTACTGGTAGCACTTGTTCTTGTAAAAATTGCCTTACCCTTCTTCAATCATTTTTCTGGAAAAGATTTATCTCTTCAGCTTGCGGGAAACTTGTGGCTATTGCCTTTCCTGTTGTTGTTGATTCTTATAACGGGCATTTTTGCCGGGAGTTACCCTGCATTTTTTCTTTCCTCTTTTAAACCGGTAACTGTATTGAAAGGAAAATTTTCCTCCGGAAGAAAAACCCTAGGATTAAGAAGCGGCCTGGTGGTATTCCAGTTCTTTATATCCATTTTGCTGATTGCAGGCACTACGGTAGTGTACAGGCAACTTTCCTTTATTCAAAAAATTAAATTAGGGTATGATAAAAGCCAGGTGATCATATTGCCGGAAGCTTATATGCTCCAAAAAAACCAGCAGGCATTTTATAACCAATTATTGCAGGATCCCCGCATAGAAAATGTAAGCATTTCCGGCTATATACCTGCAGGCTCCACCTATGGAAATAATTTTTTCATTTATCCGGGTAATGACATCTCCGGTATGGTAAAGACTTTGCGGTATGATGTAGATTATAATTACATCAGGACCTTAGGAATGAAGATGGATTACGGCAGGTATTTTTCCAAAGATTTTGGAACTGATTCCACAGGAATAATTTTAAATGAAACCGCTGCTAAGGCATTTGGCTGGAACAAAGATGCACTCAACAAAATTGTTTCCTCAAAAGATAATGATGGCAAACAAAGCAGCTACCATGTGATAGGAGTCGTAAAAGATTTTCATTTTAAGTCGATGCATGAATTAATCTCGCCTTTGGTTATGGTATTGGGTAACGGCGCTGGCACGATGATAGTAAAAGCCAAAACAAAAGATATTGCAGGCCTTTTGACCACTATGAAAAATGATTGGGCAGCTTTATCTCGGGAAGGCCCCATGAACTATTCGTTTTTGGATGACCGTGTACAACAGACTTATGAAGCAGAGCAGAAGATGGGATGGATACTCGCCATTTTTGCAGGGCTTACCATTTTCGTTGCCTGCCTTGGTTTATTTGGCCTTGTAACCTTCACTGCTGAGCAACGCACGAAAGAAATTGGCATCCGAAAGGTATTGGGTGCAAGTGTTCCTTCTATATTTCAATTATTATCAAAAGATTTTTTAAAGTTGGTAATAATAGCAATGCTGGTTGCTACACCTGTCGCATGGTTGGTAATGAACCACTGGCTGCAGGATTTTGCTTACCGCATACATATTACCTGGTGGATTTTTGCTTTAGCTGGATTTATCGCATTGATCATTGCCTTGCTAACAGTCAGTTTCCAGGCTATAAAAGCAGCGATTGCAAATCCGGTGGATAGTTTGAGAACAGAATAGGAGCCGCCCATCGTTGCCGAAGTTAAATGTCGGAAGTTGTTTTTTTGGAAGATCAACACTTTCTTCCACCTATATTTCATTTTACATCACATTTTTTCGTAGTTTAATCACATTTATAAAAAGTGCTTCCCAGTATGAATTATTCTTGCTGAAAATTATACAACATGAAATCAGCGGATATTGAACCTACTGCAAATAAAGTAAAATGGCGACAGCATGAAATGATTTTGGTAACAGCTATTGCAGCGCTAAGCCTTGCGGGTCGCTTATGGTATATATTTAAAAATCAAGATCTGTTAGAAGGTTCTTTTATAAGCACCAACACGCCTTTTAGTCTATATAAAAATGTTTTGTTGCCTGATATAAGTGTTGGTCTCTCAGTTTACCTGGCATATTTATGGTTTTATCTATACACAATTCCGCGCATACTGTTTCCAAAAAAGTTGGAAGCTGGTACTTCAAACTTAACCGCATCATTTTCAAAAATTTCATTGAACAGATTGGCAAAACAAATAGTGAAAGAATATGCCTGGCTGGTTATACAAATTGTTCTAATAGTTATTATACTTGGCTGCGTTTTTAACGTGGCAACATATTACAGGCATCAATGGCAATTTAATTACCAGGGTTTTTCTATCTTCTTTGATAAGCATAATTTAAAATCGCAGATGAATGTAGGCGGAATATTCTTTGCCGCAGTATTTTCCGTTGCTTTGTATGGCGTATATGTTTTTCTGAGAGAGTTGATTATTAATAGTATCCTGTCGTCAAAGCAAAGGGAATTTAATATTTCAGTTTGTAATAAGGTTACCCTTTTCCTGCTGTTGTTTATTACAATACATGTTTTTTTACAGGCGTTTGATCTTGTCCGGCAGCAAGAGTTCGTGGCAAATTATGTATTGGTTATAAGTGCTCTGTTTGCTATGTTCATCAGTAATGTGTATTGGCTATTTCCAATGAAAGGTGATGCGTCTTTTTTTAGCAGCAAAATAATTATAAGGTTATTAAGTACTTCTTTTATTTATGCAATTCCATTATTAACTTTTGTGCATGAACAAGGCCCTGTCGCATTTTTATATAGCTGGGCATTGCAGTTATTTATTGTAACTCCGTTAACCTGGTTGTTCTACCAGTTTAATAAAGAAAAAATATTACGGCTAAGAGTTGTTGAGAAAGAACTCGTAAAATCAAAGGCTGATATCCAGTTCCTGCGCTCACAGATCAACCCGCATTTTTTGTTTAACGTTTTGAATACATTATATGGAACGGCTTTACAGGAAAATGCCGAACGCACTGCAGAAGGAATTCAGCGCCTTGGCGATATGATGCGCTTTATGCTGCATGAAAACAATCTTGATTTTATACAGATGAATAAAGAAGTTGAGTACCTCAAAAATTATATCGCTTTACAAAAGTTACGCACTCAATCTTCACCTGACATAGTTATTGAAGACAATATCAATGAGCAGAACTGCAATCATAAGATTGCTCCAATGCTGTTAATCCCGTTGGTTGAAAATGCTTTTAAGCATGGCATTAGTTTGCAGGAAAGATCCTGGATAAAGATTAATCTCGAAAGCAATGAGAAAGAAATTCTGTTTGAAGTATATAACAGCAAGCACGAAAAAACAACCAATGATACAGAAAAAGAAAAATCCGGTATCGGGTTTAACAATGTTATGGAACGATTGAAATTGATATATGGGGGAAGATTCCGTATTTCGGTAAACGACGATGGAAAAGAGTTTTTTGTAAAGCTTGCTATTCAGCCATAGTAAATAAAAATAAAAAGTCAACATGAAAAACATAATTGTTTTTACATGCACACTGATAATATGCAAATGCATGTTTGCCCAGGATTCAATGGTAAATAAATTAGATGCATTAATAACAGCTTATACAAGTATCGGCAGGTTCAATGGCGCTGCATTGGTTTCACAACATGGTAACATTTTATTACAGAAAGGTTATGGCTTAAAGAACGCCTACGATAATAGTATAAATGATGCGAACACAAAATTTCAGATTGCATCTGTTACAAAAACTTTTACTTCAACCGTTGTTCTAAAATTGGTTGGGTTAAACGAAATGTCATTAACTGATAGGCTAAGTAAATATTATAAAGGATTTCCTTATGGCGACAGCCTCACAATTGAAAATCTGCTTACCCACACTTCCGGCTTACGCAATTTTACAGAAGAAGATTCTGCGATTACTGAAACAGATGAGCAAAGAATGGTGCCTTATCTTAAAACATTAAAACCAGATTTTGCACCAGGCACCAACTGGCACTACAGTAATTCGGGTTATGTGATGCTGGCGTATATCATTCAAAAAGTAAGCGGCATGAGTTACTGGCAGGCAGTGCATAAATATATTTTTGATCCGTTGCAAATGCAAGGCAGTGGCTTTGATTTTACATATCTTGCAAGCAAAGAAAAAGCGGTTGGTTATGATGTGCTGAACGATTCTGTAAAGCAACCTTCATCTGTAACTGATTCAACTGTTCCGTTCGGCGCAGGTGCGATTTATTCAACGGTAATTGATATGTACAAATGGCACCAGGGTTTGCAATCATATAAAATATTGAAAAAAGATTTAATGGAGAAAGCATATACACCTTTTGCGTTGCACAACTATGGTTACGGCTGGCAGATAGATTCTGTGTATGGCAGGAAAATGGTATCGCACAGTGGTTCCATCTCTGGCTTTGGGAGTAATTTCGCACGCATACCCCAAGATGATATTTGCATTGTTTTGTTATGCAACAAAAGCGGTTCTACCTTTGACTTGATGCATATTACAGATAAGTTGCTTGCCGCACTATATCATCAGCCATATAGTATACCTGTTAAAAGAACACCTGTTGCAATCGGACGGGATGTTTTAAAGAAATATGTTGGCACTTATAAAATTGATGAAATGAATTTGACAATAGATATAACAGCCGGCGATAATATATTGATAGCACAACCAGTTCGCGACGGCCATCCCGGCCCTACGTCTATTATTCATCCTTTAAGCGATACCCATTTTTACGATGAGCATGATGAAGAAGTGGAAGTAACATTTGATGTAGATGAAACAGGCAAAGTAAACGGTGTTAAGATTTTACAGATGGGCATAACAAAATATGCTAATAAAATAAAATAATGCTAAAAGCGATTGCTATAGACGATGAACCGATTGCATTGGATGTAATTAAAAATCTTTCCTCCAAAATTTCTTTTATTGAATGGAAAGGATTTTTTACAGATGCATTTAAAGCGCTTGATGTTTTGCAACAGGATAGAATTGACCTGCTGTTTCTTGATATCAAAATGCCCGATATTTCCGGAATTGATTNNCTGCTCCGCCTATGGTAATATTTACCACGGCTTACAGTGAACATGCGGTACAAAGTTTTGAACTGGATGTGATTGATTATTTACTAAAACCATTTTCGCAATCGAGGTTTTTAAAAGCATGCAATAAAGCCTTTAAGCAGTTTGAATTAAGAAACAACAATTCTTCGCCATCGCCCGGTTATGTTTTTATTAAATGTGGTTATGAACAAATACGTGTGGAACTTGATGATATTTTATATGCAGAAAGCAATGGAAATTATATGCAATTTGTAACCGGCAAAGAGAAGCTGCTTTCAAGGCTTAATATGGCGGAAACAGAAATATTGCTGCCGTCAAATGATTTCATACGCATTCATCGTTCTTTCATTGTTGCGAAAAAACACATAAGCAAATTAGATAGAAAAAGTATCTGGATACAACAAACCGAAATTCCCATAGGTACAAACTACGCTGAAGCAGTTGAAAAAATAGGAAAATAGCCTTGTTGCTTTTACCCGCCTGGAATATCAATCGTTACAAAATCGTCCGCTTTATGAATACAAGTGTTCATTTACGAACAGTTACCGGATAAAATTCTATTTCTTAAGGGTTAGTTATCAATGATATATATAATTGGTATGATGGTTGAAAATGTTTACCGGGCAATTTCCGGTTTTTACTTTTCTTATCATCTTTAATCGAATCCTTGATGCTCAGAATTTTTTTTAAAACAACCTTCCGCAACCTTTGGAGAAACAAAGGCTATATCTTCCTCAACATTTTTGGATTGGCTATTGGTATAGCGTGTGCAGGTTTTATTTTTTTATGGGTAGAAGATGAGTTGAATTTTGACAGTAATAATGTAAATAAAAACCGCATCTATCTTGTAAAAACGAACGATAAAGTTGATGATGGTGTCTTCACCCATTCTTCAACACCAGGTCCCTTGGCGCCGACAGTACAATCCACCATACCGGGCATCGAAAGAACCTGCCGTACTACAGAAGATGGTACTTCATTTTTGTTTACCATTGGCAATAAAGCTATAAATGCATCTGGCAAATACGTTGAGCCTTCGTTTTTCAGCATGTTTACATTGCCGTTTGTTCAGGGCAATGAAGCCAGTGCTTTTTCGCAATTGCATTCTATCGTAATTACTGAAAAAACGGCAAAAAAATTTTTTGGCGATGAAAAGGACGTGATTGGTAAAACAGTGCGCATGGATAAAAAACAGGGTTATGTGGTTAGCGGTGTTTTAAAANNAAAAGACCTGCCTGAAAACTCAACACTGCAGTTTGAATGGCTGGCGCCTTTTAAAGTATGGTATGATGAAAATCCATGGGCCGCAAAGTGGGGTAATTTTGGCCTCACGACTTATGTTGAATTAAAGCCTCGTGTTGATGCTGCTTCGATTAACAGGCAATTGCTAAATCCTTTTTACGATTTCACTACACAAAAAATTGAAAGCGATAAATCTTCTGTACACGTGTTTTTATTCGGCATGAAAAACTGGCATTTGCGTGATGACTTTGACAATGGAAAGCCGACTGGTAGCGGACAAATACTGTATGTGCGTCTTTTTAGCATTATTGCCTGGATCATTCTATTTATTGCCTGTATCAACTTTATGAACCTTGCTACTGCAGGCAGCGAGAAGCGATCAAAAGAAATAGGCGTGAGAAAAGTATTGGGTTCAGGAAAGAAAAGGCTCATTGTTCAGTTCATTGGTGAAGCATTATTTATGGCTTTGCTTGCGGCAGTTGTTGCAGTTATTTTTATGTCGTTGCTCTTACCGGCATTTAATTCATTAGTGCAAAAAGATCTTTCGTTAGGATTAACCAATCCATATCATTTCATTGCATTGATGTTGCTTGCAGTCATCTGCGGGTTCGTAGCCGGAAGTTATCCTTCATTGTATTTATCATCGTTTAACCCTGTATTTGTTTTAAAAGGAATAAAATTAAAAACGGGAAGCGCAGCTTTGATTAGAAAAGGATTGGTAGTAACACAGTTTGCCGTTTCTACTATTCTTATCATTAGCACTATTATTATTTATCANNATCAACAGATACAACATGTAAAAACGAGGGACCTCGGTTATAACAAAGACAATTTAATGCAGGTAGATGCACAGGGAGACATTGTAAAAGACTTTCCTGCAATTAAGCAAGATCTCATTAACACCGGCTTTGTTAAGGATGCAGCATTAGCAGATCATACAACAATTGACGGCGGAAATAATACAACAAGCATTTACTGGCAGGGTAAAGATCCAAATAGCATTCTTGTTATTTCTCAAAGATTGGTTAGCGGAGAATTTATGTCAACCACCGGCATGCATATTAAAGAAGGAAGAGATTTTCAGCCAACCGATGCAGTTGAATTTGGGAATAACCACATGCCGAAAGATTCTAATCAAAATTTTAATGTTATTGTTACCCAATCAATGGAAAAATTGTTAGGTAAGGGAAGCGCTTTAGGTAAAACAATGGAACGCCCGTTTAATAATGGCACTTTTCACCTTAGAGTTATAGGCGTTGTAAAGGATTACGTCTATGGCGATATGTACGGCCAATCCGCTCCCGTAATTTTTTTCGATATATCTGACGCAGCTAGTTTACTATATGTAAAAATTACACCGCAAAGCAACCCTGAAAATGCATTGGCCAAAATAGCAGCAGTGATGAAAAAAGATAATCCTGCATATCCGTTCGAATACAAATTTGTGGATGATCAGTTCAACCAAATGTTCTTAAGCGAAATGCTGATTAGTAAATTGTCCCGTGTATTTGCGGCACTGGCAATTCTCATTTCATGTATGGGGTTGTTCGGCCTGGCTGCTTATACGGCGGAAAGAAGAACAAAAGAAATTGGAGTACGTAAAGTGCTCGGAGCAAGCGTTCCAGGTATTGCTGCTTTACTTTCCAAAGATTTTTTAAAACTCGTGATGGTATCGTGCATTGTTGCTTTTCC